>NZ_JBDWVM010000313.1:0-3081 GCF_039984035.1 Planktotalea sp.
CCTTGCAAATAGGCAAGCGGATGTTGCACTGCGCCCGGCGCGGCCGACAGATAGCAATTTATTTGGCCGAAAGTTGAGTGACATACGCTGGGCCGTGTATGGCGATGCGCAGGGACGTGCCCGCTTTGCAACCTCATCAGACTTTAGCGGCGAACGTTTTATAGGGTTCAGTGGCAACCCACTCGCGGAACGCATGAGTGCAATACACCGCGCAGAATTTCCAGACGGAACTGTTTCGACAACTACGAACAGCTTGATCTTGACCGCCGCCAGCGCTCAGCAAGGGAGGGGCTTGGCGATTCTACCTATGATATTGGGGGAACAATGGCCCGGTCTGTTTCGTTTGTCTGAACCAATCGAGAAGGGAGTAGGAGAACTTTGGATTGTTTGCCACGAAGGCATGAGAAACAATTCACGTGTGAGGATAGCGTTTGACGCATTGATCGCGGGGGTAGAGCAAGATCGCACGTTATTTGTGGGAGACGCTGACCAATTGAAACCGCACGATTAAATCCCAGCCTTCGGCTGTATAGGTGAATGACCTATTTACCGATGTCTGACTTCTCTCTTCATGTCATAGTTAGGCCACCTGATTCATCACAATGAACGCGGGTCGGCTTGTCAAATTTTAGAAAAACACATCGGCGAACAAAGATATTGATTGCTGGGCGGATCGGTCGAAACGTTCCGCCCAAATATCTGTACAAGGCGTTTCTACGCAACGGTAGAGTGCGGCGCACCGGTGCCTGTATTGAGATATGCCGCAAAGCTGTTTGCGAAAAAATAGCCCCACCCTTCGTTGCAAATATCATAGCAGTGAAGCTTGGGCGTTAATCCCTGATGTTCGAATTCCACTTTCGAGCGCCCCCCATAGCCAGCAATTTGCCAACGAAGCCTTGTTCCCAACCATTCCTTTTCAATTTCAGCAGGTTGTCCTGCGACAACGTGATGTGCATCAATGCATTTCAGTTCAACAATCTCCCCCGGAGACAGGGCCGTGGCTTCAAAAGTCCAATGACCATTATTCGGTGGAAAATCGACTTTTAATTTGTCACCTACCGAGATCAAAGACCCTTCCGTTTGCGTTGTCCACCAACGGTTCATCTCGGTCGTCAGAGCTCTGTAAACCTGATCGGGGGTGGCCCGCACATCGATTGTCTTTTCGTAATTTGCGACTTCTACCTCTGTGTCCATCATTCGATATCCTTCCAGTGTTGTGGCTGAGTTTGTTCGTACCCCGGCATTGCTTCAATGCGTGCGACCCAAGCGCCAAGATGGGGAAACTGTTCCTAGAAATTCAGCAGCCCAAGGTTTTCAATGATCTCAGCTCTTGTGTCGCTCGCCCGTTGAAGAAGGCGGACTTCGGGAAAAGCAACTGCATCAGCCGCGCTTGGACTGTCCCCAGAAAGAAACGATCTAGTACCTAGAGCCGTTTCTAGGCCGGCCAATTCGACCTTGGCGTTATAGGCTGACGTTAAAAGTTCCGGGCTGGCTGATGTCGCGTTTTGAAAGAAGATTGGCGTGAGTACGCGATCAATTGCGGCGCGCAAATAATCTGCGCATTCTGTCGTTTGTTGCCACACGAAGGCCGTTTGATCCGATATTTTACCGAATATGGGCGGATCAGGATAAGAACAGTCAAGCCAAGCCAACGCTGCGAGGGAATCGCGAATTGTCACCGAACCATCCACCAATACAGGAACGGTGCCGCGCGGATTGAGTGATAGGAACTCTTTCGTTTGATGCTCGCCTTCAGAGGCCTTCAGGGTGATTGTTTCAAATGGCAGTCCTTTGAAACATCGCCCTAGCAAGACCCGCCAGGGCGGGGGTGCACCGCTGATGGTGTAGACTGTGATCATATTTCATGTCCCTTGCGTTTGGGGGGAAATTAGCGTTCACAGTTTAAAATCAAAAGCAGGCATCTTTTTCGTAAGTAGTATGTGTTTTGGTACTAATGCTGTAACTCAAGGAGATTTATGTATGAAAGATATCAATAAAACAGAAAAAACCGACGTTCTTCCTTGCCCTGCGCCGCTTGTGTTCAACATGATCGGCGGCAAATGGAAGCTCACGATTCTTCAAATTTTGATTTTTCGCGGGACTAAGCGATTTGGGGAACTTCGACGGGAAATCGACGGTGTGACTCAGACAATGCTGACAAACCAGCTCAGAGCGCTAGAAGGCGATGGCCTCGTCGAACGCAAAGCATATCCAGAGGTTCCGCCGCGGGTCGAATATTCGGCAACACCTGACGCGATGGCCTTGCAGCCAATGTTTCGCGAGATGCATGCATGGTGGATTGAACGAGACGGAACGTCTAATTCTTAGATCCACTGACCGAGATGTTACTGAGATTTGCCTGCTACCAAAATTTCTTGCTGGGCTTCAGTATCAGACACCGAACGAGCCAGTATCAGCGTTCCAATCATTTGAGCCATGTTCTGAATGGCCTTTTTTCGAGAGTCAGCGCCTATATTGTCGGCTTTTGCGAGTTGCTCGATCTGGCGTTCTACAGCTTCATTAAAGACACCGTGTAGCGCGGGGCGTTCGCGGGTGACTTCGGCAGCCAGCGCGGCGTAGGTGCACCCTTGTTCGATGGCTTTCAGGTGCTGCGGCGAAAGATACCAGTTTTTCAATGCAGAAATGGGATCATCACTCCCCTCCATCACCGTGGCCCAACTTTCAAAATTTTCCTGCAATGCTAGTTCAGTCGCCTCTGCCTCAAGTGCGTGTTTGTCTTTGAACTGTTTATAAAACCCACCTTGAGTCATTCCTGCAGCTTTCATCAAGCCAGCGATCCCAATGCCGTCATAGCCATGCTTTCGAAACTTCTGGCTGGCGGTACGCACGACATTTTTGCGATTCTTCTCGGCGGTTTCTCGGCTGACTCTCATGTATTTTCCAATTTTAAAGCAACGCGGGAACTGTACGCATTCCCACACTAAGATATTGAAGGAACTTAGAGTTTGAACGGTTAGATTTCAATCACACTCTAATATTGACGACATTAAATTACGAACATAATCTATAAGGAGCCGCCGGTAGGTGACCATATTCAACCTTGATCCAATAAAGAGAACT
>NZ_JBDWVM010000314.1:0-3382 GCF_039984035.1 Planktotalea sp.
GTCATTTTTAGCTCTACCTTTTGCTATTTATGAAAAGCGTCTTAAAGGGTGTCAGTTCCGTCAAAAAGCTTCGAAGCATTGGTAAATATTAAACAAAACCATTGCGTCAAAATTATTGATACGCGTCCCGAGGTCTTTTGATAAGGGTAAATTCGACCACCTGTGCATAGTAACCGCCATCCAGTGGCTCTGCCGAATTGGGCACCACCTTACAACTATTGGCGTCGTTTCCACCGGATAGGAGGAGACCCGAGAAGCATGGCCCATTGGCACGCGCGGATCGGGATAACAGAGGATACAATAAGATGAAGAAATCACTATTCGCGGCTCTCGCCGCGCTCGCGATTGCTGGTCCAGTTGCTGCACAAGAAAACCTGAAAGCGGCCATGGTCGCTGCCATGGGAGAAGCGATCGAAGATCCGCGCTATCCCGGCATCTTGGAAAAATATGGCCTGCCAGCTCCTGATTTGTCTGATCCAACCTTGGTAAATTCCAAGGATCACCCATACCCAACCGTACAAGAAGGCTCTTTGCTCAGTCACATCTTGGAAACTAAGTCCATCCGCCTTGGTTGGATTGGCGTTGGTGCGCCTTGGGCCATTCCGAGCGAAGCCGACAAGTCAATTCCTGTTGGTTTGTCCGTCGATTTCTGGAACATGATGCAGGAAAAATTGAACGCGCAATATGAGACTGACATTCAGTTCAACTGGGTCGAGTACACAGATTCAGCGGGCAACAACGATATGTACCGCTGGCTTTCGACCTCTGATGATCTTGATTGCACCGCCGACGGCCGTGAGGTGAACGGTTGTTACGACGTTATCGCGGGCGCCTATGCGATCAACAAACGTCGCAAGAGCATCTCTGACATCTCGCCAGCCTATTACCCGCTGAACATGTCCGTTGTGCGCACCAATGTTCCCCTGCCAGAAGGCGCAGGTGATTTGAAAACCGCCGAAGACATTCGCGCCGCAATGGCCGATCCCGACATCAATATTGTGTTGGCAGGTCTGCCAGATACGGGCGAGGATTCCATTCTAACCAACTTCACCAAAGAGTATGGCGATACGTTCACCCATGTCGATCGCACGCCCGGTTCTAAGGTATTGGAATTTGCACAGGACGCGACTGATATTCACTATGTGCTCGGAACAAATGTGCGCATGGCCTCCATGCGGTTTTCCGAACCAGAGCTATGCGCAGACTGCGCGTTCATTCCCAACCTGCTTGTCTTTGGCGGTGTTGGATTTGCGACTGCCCTTGTGAAGTAAGGGCCAGTCCAAAGAACGGCAGGCGCGTCCCACCCGTCTGCCGTTTTTGATCATTGGAACTGTTCAAAACCCCATCAAGCGCGCGCCAGCGACAAAGATCATACCTGCGATCATCGAGATAGGCAGGTTTCGGGTTTTAACAGCGATGAGTAAAACAAAAAGTGAAGCGACCTGTTCCAGCGGCCCCGCTTTCAGCATCATCAGCGCCACCAGCGACATGATCAAACACCCGGGGAGGGCGTCCATGCCTCGGGCCCAGGGCCCCGTTCGCGGCAAACGCAGCGCCAATAGAAAACCACCCAAGCGGATGGCGTAACTGGCAACGCCAAGCCCCAATATTGTGAGCCAGATTTCAGTCTCCACGAACCACTCCTGCCGTCACACCGCCCAACACGGCACCCAAAATTAGCGCCCAACTGGACTGCGCAGGAAACATCGTGGCAAAGGTCAAAACCGTACCTCCCGCAACGATCCACGGCAATATGTCAGCGCGTCCACGCCAAAGCCCCGGCAGCATCGCGACAAAAACCGCGACCAGCGCGAAGTCCAAACCAAAACGTGTTGGGTCAGGAATGCCCTTGGATAGAATACCGCCAATGCTCGTTGTGAAAATCCACGCGATCAATAGCGACGTACCGCCCCCGAAAAGATACCAATAGCTGGACAAGGCACGACGACTTTTGCCCGTTTGCATCAACGCAATCGACGCATCCGTCGCCAGATACACGCCCATCAGGACTTGCCACCATGGGCGACCCACCATCGCATCGCGCATGCTTGCCGTGATCAGCAAAACACGCATATTTAGCGCAGCGCCTGCCAGAACAGCCGCGCCAACACCCGCCCCTGCCACGAGCTGATCAAGCGCGACCAACTGCGCTGATCCGCCATAGACAAAGGCGCTCATGCTGAGAATTTGCAAAAGGGAAAAACCCGATTGCGTCGCCAAAAGACCAAAGGCAATGCCATACGTCGACGCCGCTAAGGTCATTGGCAACATATCCCGAGCACCTAGCAAGATTTCTGCGATAGGCGATATATCATCTTGGCTCATGGTTGATCTTCTTTATAAAACAGTGTTCAGTATAGCGAACGTATGTTCGTTATAAAGATTGAGCAACAGTTCTTTTTTGAGGACCAAAATGACGCCAAATGATCTGATCGCCAGCGCTATTCAGCGAGAGCGCCAGCGGAGCGGCATGAACCTGTCCACCCTTGCCGCGAGTGCTGGCTTGGCCAAATCGACCCTTTCGCAACTAGAGTCCGGCAAGGGCAATCCCAGCGTTGAAACCTTATGGGCCATTGCCACTGCTTTGAATGTTCCCTTCGCGACCTTGTTTGAGGTCAAGCAGCCCGAAATCCATCTTTTGCGAGCTTATGAGGGTGAAACGCTCGGTTCCGATCAGGCCAGCTATCGCACAACGCTGCTCGCAAATTGCCCGCCTGACACCCGCCGCGATCTGTACCGTGTCAATTTAGAACCCGGAGACATTCGTCGTTCCACAGCGCATCCAAGTGGCACATTTGAGCATGTGATCATAGCGACAGGACAGGCCCGCGTTGGCCCTCAAGGCGCCGAAGAGGTTCTCAATTCAGGCGATTATTTTCGCTACCCTGCCGACCTTGCTCATAGCTATGAAGCACTCGTACCCAAGACCCAAATGATTGTTCTGATGGAAACCAAAGGCTGATCTAGCGCGCGCCGTCCATGACCAAACCCGTCACAAGGCCTGCATAGTCTTTACGCGCCGCGTGATCCGCTTTTGGTTGCCACATATAGAACCAGTTGAGCATGCCAAAGACCGACATTGCTGTTGCCTGCAATCGTTTGGGATCTTGCGCTAAGTCAGGTGCGCATTGACCGAGTATGTCGCTTAGCTGCCGCACCATATCGCGTTGGTAATTGCGCAAGATATTTTGCTTGGCAGGTTCTAGCGATGCGATACCTTCGGTCTGGATTTTATGCTCCGCATCCATGCCATCATAAGCAAGCAATGTCTCTGTCACGAAAAGCAGTAATTGCGCACGCGGCGACAGACCTACCAACGCGAGAGCGGCCATACAATCCCGCAAAGCCATCAAGTAGCTATCAAGGATATCAAAGAGCAATG
>NZ_JBDWVM010000315.1:0-4588 GCF_039984035.1 Planktotalea sp.
CGGTGGTTTCTTCGACCATAGCAGCATTGTGTTGGGTCGTTTGATCCAGAGATACCACAGCGGTGTTGATCTCGTGAAGTGCAGTCGCTTGTTCGCGGGTTGCGTTTGTGATGGTTCCAACAAGATCACCAGTAGATGATACGCGAGTCATTATAGCTTCTAACGCATCCCCGGCTTTCTTGACCAGTTCTACACCTGCTGCAACATGCGCATCACTAGAAGTCGTTAGAGTAGAAATATCTCTTGCCGAATCCGAAGCTCTTTGGGCTAGCGCTCGCACTTCAGATGCGACAACTGAAAAGCCCCGTCCTGCCTCTCCTGCACGTGCGGCTTCCACACCGGCATTCAACGCGAGGAGATTGGTCTGGAACGAAATTTCTTCGATGACATTCATGATCTTTGCGACTTCCGCGGACGAGTTAGCGATCTCACTCATAGCTTTGACCACCTCGCGGACTGTTTCGCCGCCGGCTTCGGCACTCGTGCGCGCGGCGACAACAGCTGCATCGGCCTCTTTCGCACTTTCTGCACTGGATTTAACAGTAGCTGTCAGTTGCTCAAGCGCTGCAGCAGTTTCTTCCAATGTCGCGGCTTGACCCTCAGTGCGGCTGGCCAACTGGGTCGCTGCCGAGCTCACTTCAGTGGCATTTTCGGACACGCCAGTTACGGTTTGATCAACGCTTTGGATCAATCCAGATAAACGTTCAACTGCTTCATTGAAATCTACGCGCAGGCGTTCATATTCATCGTCGAATGTAACGGAAATCTGGCACGTTAGATCACCCTCGGACATCCTATTTAGGCTTGATGCCAACTCGCGCACAACAGTCTCGCGTGCGGCCTCATCTTTTACACGTTCGTGTTCTATTCTTTGCTGCTCGTTCTCAGCTGATGTCACGTCCGCCGCTATAAGGACGATTTTAAACGGCTTGCCACTTCCGTCGACGATCGGTGTTAGGTTGCCTCTGAGCCACACGATATCGCCATCTTTGGTCGAAAATTGCAATTTCGCATACTGCACGTCCCCGTTTTTGAGGTTGGTCCAGATTGCCTGTTGCTCCGAGCGAGTGGGTTCATCGGGTGCCAGAAGCTCTGCGTGGGCACGTCCCTCCAAAGCCACGCCGTCCAACTGAAGCGATGTTTGGAAGCGATCATTTGCTTTTATGATGTCGCCATCCAATGTGTATTCAACCACGCACTGTTCACGGTCGATCGCCATAATGACGCCTGCATGCATGCGCTCTTGCGTCACATCGCGCCATTGAAGGATGTTCCCCGCATAGGAACCGTCTTCTGCTTGAACGTAAGTTGCGTTCAACTCCAGCTTGAGATCGCCAACCGAGATGTCGATCTGCCATGGCAATTGCGTAGGATCTGCCAAAATAGCGCGTTGATGATCCGGGCTTTTGTGGAGCTGATCTATCGGGTTTCCGACCAAGTTGTCTGCGTCAAAGTTCGGCCATGTTTCGGAGAGTATTTTGCTGTATTGACCGAACAGTTCCTTTGCCGCTTTGTTGTTTGCGGTCACGACCATATCTGGGTCAATAACCATCATGGCGGAGTTACTATCGTCAAAGGCAAAGCTCTTGGTAAACGCTTCTACAAGTTGGGCGTCGGCGGCTTGAAGGTCGCCTCGCATTGTATCGAGGGCTTGCGACAGAGTACCGACTTCAGATTTCAATGTCTTAGTTGTTATTTGGATATCAAAGTCTTTGTGTGCGATGCTATTCATCGCTTCGTTCAAACTGCCGACCTGTTTGGTGAAGCGTCCGGTGACGAAAAAAGCGGTTGCTACACTTATTAACAGCGATATGACTGCGGTTATTGAAAACGCGAGCAGATGGGAAATGGCAGTTTGATGTTCTAGGCCATTGAGCCTGTGGATCCCTTCGAGAAGAGAGAGTTCGACCTCTCTAAGCTTTTCGATCCAGGCAGTTGACGTTGCAAACCAATCTTGTCCGGTGACACCTTGCAGGTCACCAGTTGCCATAGAGTCAAGGGCGATTTGTCGAAGTTCTTCGAGAGCTTGAATTTCTTCAAATTGAGTGAGATCGAGACCAGGTATGGCTTCTTGTGCATAGAGAGTGGTTTGTGCCAATGCGAAGGTTTGTTGTGCCCCGGCTGCAACCAATCGCCGCAAGCCCACCATGCTGAATTCACCGCCGCCGAAACCAACTGCGCCCATTGCGCGTTCGACGCCTGCGCTTTCCTTGCCTTCGCTCAACGCAACGTAGCTAGCGCCCGCAAGGGCGATACTGCCGAGATGAATCTCTGCAAAAGTAACGTCATTGAGATGAAGGGCACTTTTGATCATTTTCGTATAGGTGGCGGCCAAATCAGGCACGGCCACATCCCGGGCAGAGACGGAGGCGCGTAAAGCCGGTAATGCTTCGAGAGTTTTGTCAATCTTGGCTGCCAAATCAGGGTAATCTTCTTCGATGACTTTGTGGACAGCCTCAAATTCTTCGAGGATATGGTCAACTTTTGCACGCTGCTCTGGCAGCACATCTTTGAAATTTTGCCCGTCGGAACCAACGAAACCTGCGGAATACCCGCGTTCTGCCTGAAGTTCGTGTATTAGTGCACTGATCACATCGGCATAGTCCAGCGAGGCCTCAACGTGATCCGTTGCACTTAGTTCGGCCATAGAGTTGACTACGCCAATAGTTGAAACTGAGGCTAATCCGACGAGGGGTATCGCCACGATGGCCAGGATTTGTTGACGTAGTTTCATAATTATATCCTTGTAGCTGCTAATAGCTCTATGCGGCACAAGGGTTAATTAAATGTAGATGGAAATTTAAACGGCGAGGATTGGTTAATGCCGTCTTACTGCCACAATAGGCAAGTGCGCCCCTTGTTGCGGTAAGGCTGCGGTTCAAAGCAGCGTTCATGTGCAGCAAGGGGCGAAGGCCATGGAATACGAAGCACCATGACCTTCGGGTTTGGTCTTAGACTGTGCCTCTGGCAGGGCGCTTGTGTTCAATGTTGAACTTCATTCCGTCCAACAATTCGTCCAGATCAGGGCGTGCAGCCGGGCCGTTTGACAGGCACACAACCTGGTTCACACCGTCTGGGCGTACGCAGAACACGGCAGGTTCGGCGAACCGGCGGTCTGTTTCATCGGGGGAAAGCGGGTCGGAGATATAGACGCCCAATTTTTCCATCTGGTCTTCGGTCAGGCCATAGCCGATGTCGAAGTTCCAACCGAACTCGGCAACGTCTTGTTGGGCTTTGCTTTCGGGATCCGCCGAAACAACAGCGACGTCAAAGCCGGCTGCTTCCCAATCCGCCACGCGGGTTTCCAGACCGTTCAGGTACTTTTTGCACCGGCCGCAGTGTTTGCCGCGATAAACGATGAAAAGCGTGTGACGCTCTTTTGCGCCGCCAACGGAGATAGTGCCACCGCCGAGTTTGTCGAAGGACATTTGTGGGAGGAGGCCGCCGGCCTCTGGTTTTGCGTTGATCATGAGTGAGCCTTTCGTAGGTTGAGTTAAAGGAGATTTTTGACGAGGGCCAAGCGAACCCGGCCCTCGCCAAGGGAGGTAACTTTAATGCAGCAGCAAGGTGGTGATCTCGGGGAATGCCATCATAACTGCGAGCACGAGGAGCTGGATGCCGATGAATGGCAAGAAGCCCTTGAAGATATCGGCCAAGGAAATGCCCGGAGGCGCCACCGATTTCAGATAGAACGCGGCGGGTCCGAACGGCGGGCTGAGGAAGCTGACCTGCATGTTGATGCAGAACAAGATCCCAAACCAGACCGAAACATGCGCCGGTGACAAGGTGCCCAGCAGGCCGATGTCAGTCGGGTCCATGCCCATCACGATTGGCAAGAACACGGGCATGACCAACAAGACGATCCCGATCCAATCCAGCAATGCGCCCAAGAACAGGAAGATCAGCATCATGACAAAGATCACGCCCATCGGTGGCACATCGAGACCAAGGATCAGACCGGCGATGAACGTCGGACCACCGGCCAGAGAATACGCACCGGCAAGGGCTGTGGCGCCAAAGGTCACCCACATGATGGTCCCTGTGGACCGCATGGTGCGTTGCAAGGCTTCGATGAACAAAGACCAGGACATTTCGCCGCGCAATGTGATCAGGATCAGCGTCCCGATGCACCCGATTGCGGCGGCTTCGGTGATGCCTGTGATCCCACCGTAGATCGACCCAAGGATCGCGCCGACAAGTATCATTGGCGGCAGCAGCCCTTTGAGAGCGATGATCTTGTCGCGCAAGGTCACCTCGTAGTCGAGCTCGGGCAGTGGGGCGTCTTGGGGGCGCAGTCGTGCACGGATCGCGATGTAGACGATATAGCTGAACCCCAACAGCAACCCAGGAATAAGCGCGGCCTTGAACAGCGCATGGATCGACGTTTCCGTGACCACACCGTAGATGATCAGGACAATCGAGGGCGGGATCATGGTGCCCAAAGACCCGGCGGCACAAATCGTTCCGCAGGCAAGGTGTTTGTCATAGTTCAGGCGCAACATCTGTGGCAGCGCTACAAGGCCCAGCAGGACGATTTCGCCGCCGATGATGCCCGACATTGCCGCCATGATCATGGCCATCACTGATG
>NZ_JBDWVM010000316.1:0-9058 GCF_039984035.1 Planktotalea sp.
CAACAGGTCATAGGGCATGCCAGATAGGTTGATGAATTGTGAAAAGACAATCGCGCCGAGCAGGACGATAAAGATCGTCGCTGTCGTGGTAGTCGCATCCACAAGGCAATCGCGCCATTCAGAGAGCGCGCGCATGTGCCCGCGCAAAATGGCAATCACAGCCGCTCCGAAAGATCCAATGCCTGCCGCTTCGGTTGCGGTAAATGCGCCGGAATAAATACCGCCCAGAACGATAAGAAAAAGCACAAGAACTGGCATCGTTCCTCGAATGGCCTCTTTGCGCCGTGCAGGCTCAAGCGGCGGGGCTGGCGGCGCGGCCAATGGATCACGGCGCACAACCGCGCCCACCACAATGAGGAACAAAGCGATCAGCAGCAGGCCCGGCAAAATACCCGCAATAAAGAGCAGTCCGATGTCTTGCTCTGCGATAATTCCGTAAATCACAAGCGGCACTGAAGGGGGGATCATAATGCCAAGTGTGCCGCCCGCTGCGATTGTGCCCGTGGCAAGGCTGTTGGAGTAGTTGTATTTGCGCATAGACGGCATGGCGACCTTTGCCATGGTTGCCGCAGTCGCCAGTGTGGAGCCGCAAACCGCCGAAAAACCACCCGCCGCGAGCACCGTCGCAAGCGCGAGACCACCGCGGAACCGCCCCAGACCGGCATAGGCCGCATCATAGAGGTCCTGACTGATACGCGCATGAACGATCAAGACGCCCATAAGTATAAAGAGCGGGATAACGCTGAGGTTATAGTTCATGCTGTCATGGAAAACCTGCTGGCCAACCATCGAGAGCGATGCCTCCCAGCCGCGTTCAAGCGTGAAGCCGATGAAACCGACGATCAAAGTGGCAAAGCCCACGCGAAATCCGAGAAAACAGAGCGCCAATAGGGCGGCAAATCCGATGAGTGCAGTGGTCATGCCGCATCCTCCAGATGGGGCATGCGCGCGCTTGGGCCAACGATCAGCCCTAGGACTTGGCTGACAACGCTGAGCGCCGCGAGAACCGCAACCGTTCCAGTGATCCACGCCAAGGGCCATTCCAGAACAATGGTGGTCGCGCCAACATGTGCGGCTTCAACGGCCTGTTCCCAAAGCACATAAGCAATCAAGCTCATGGCGAAGATGGAAAACCCCTGCACGACCATATCGTAAAAACGCGGGGCAAGGGCGCGCACTCTGCTGTCGAACAGCTCAACAACAATGTGTTTGTCTTTGGCATTCGCTAGGCCCAACCCAAGGAAAATCACCAACGCCAATAGGGTTGAGATCATCTCGGACGCACCAAACACAGGTGCGCCCAAAACATATCGTCCAATGACATCGACAAAGGTCAGAAGCATCATCGCGGCCAGAACGATGCTGCTCAGCACCTCTAACGCACGGATAATTCCGCTGAGTAGTTTTGCAATCATGATGCGTCCTCCCCCAATGCCAGCCTTATTTCGCAAGCTCGGCCTTGTAGAAATCAAGCGCAGCTGCGCTGTCGATCCCAGCCTCGCCCGCAGCCTTGAGCCAGTCTTCTGTTACAAAGCCAGAGGCTTTGATAAGGGCGTTTTCAAACGCAGGATCGGCCTGCACGACATCGATGCCTGCATCGGCATAGGCCGCTTGTGCGCCTGCCGCCGCCTTGTCCCAACGCGCGCCGAATGCAGCGCCCAAAATGTCGCCAGAAACGCTCATGATTGCGGCTTGATCCTCTGCAGAGATTTCCGCCCATTTGTCTTGATTGATGAACACAGAGAAGGATGTGGAATAGAGCGCCTTATCAAATACGGTCACGGATTTGGTGTAAGGCATCAATTGGAACGCTTGCACCGCTTGTGGATCAAGCCCGAGATGACCATCCACAACGCCGCGCGAGATGATTTCGTTCGATTTCACCGCAGGGCTAGACACAACGCCCGACCCGAGCTTTTTAGTGATTGCCGCAAGCGGTCCGGGCAAGGCCCAGATTTTGCGAGAGGCCAAATCATCGATAGAGTTAATCGGCATGTCGGTCTGACTGTAAAGCTCACCGGGCGAAATCACGAATTGGGACAGCAACTCCACGGTCTCAAATTCATCGGCAAAAAATTTCCGGTTTGTCGCCCAGAGCGCACGGCTCATTTTTTCCGCGTTGCGAAGGCCAGTGAAGGGTTGCATTGCCACCAGCGGGCCTTTCACGCGGTTTTGGATCAGCCCGTTAAATTGAACCGCAACATCCACGATGCCCTTATCGACAGAGGCCAATTGCTCTGGTGGCGGCGCCACTGATTTCGGCGGGATGTTCCCAACGACGCGCCCGTCCGTGACACGTTTCACTTCATCCAGCCAATGGGGCAACACTTCGCTGCAGGCAAAATGGCTGGATGGCCAAAAGCAGTTGACCAGAATACGGGTCTTCGCTTGAGCCATGCTTGCGGTCATGGTCAGCGCGAGGGCTGACAAAACGAGTTTGGTTTTCATCTTTTTCTCCCAGTGCCAGAGTGTCTGGCGTTGTGACATTCACCGCGCGCAGACATGCTCCTCCAGCCGCGCGGTCAATTTCAGTCGCAAAGGCAGCGCGGTCGTTCCGAGCCTCCTTTGCGAAATGTTCGAGAACACCATCTGCGTCTGATTCCATTGCGTGATGGCGTTCTTGACGGATGATGATGAGATTTATTATATCAGTCCAATATCCTATCATCACACTAGTATAAGATTTTGATATGTTCATTGATCCGAGGCATCTAGAACAGCTCGCCGTCATCGTTGAGGCTGGAACGCTTCAAAAGGCGGCAACGCAGATTGGAACGTCCCAACCTGCGCTGAGCCGCATGTTGAGCAATCTAGAGGCGCGGATCGGCACCCCGTTGTTTGAACGCAGCACAAGGCCGCTCATGCCGACGCCAACGGGGTTAGAGCTGGCGCAGCAGGGGCGCTCGATCCGTGCGGCGCGTCTGCGCGCTGCTGAAGTTGTGGATCTCGGCGCTCGTGGTTTTTTTGGTGTGCTGAAACTGGGCGCGCCACCGTTCTTGTGTAAAAACCTGATGTCCGAAGCAATCGCCAGCTTTCTCACAGAGCGCAGCACTGTTCGGATCGATCTTTTCCCTGATTATGAGGTTGGATTGATGGAGCGCTTGTATCTCAATCAATTGGATGTGGTCGTAGGTCCGGCAAAATTCGTGGACCCGATGATAACCGACCTAACTCTAGAACCGCTTTTCAAAGACAAGAACGTCATCGTCGGTCGACAAGATCATCCGCTCTTAAAGCAAAGCAGCTTTAATGTGGACGACTATAGGGCCGCAATTTGGGTCGGGCATACGGATCGCAGCACATTGCGCGCGGATATGGAGGACAGTCTCAAGCTGATTGGCATTCCAAATCCGATTGTTGCCTGCCAAAGCGAGTCCGCAGAAGCGGTGCTGCAATTGATCCGAGAAACCGACTTTCTCACAGTGCTCCCGCAATATGCGATCAAACCGGACGGGTCGGACGGGCTGGCGCAGGCGACCATCAATTTACCCACTCAAGATTATGAGGTCAGCGCGATCACCGTGGCAGATCGGAAAGAGACGACGCTCATCTCCGATTTTAAAGAGCATCTTAAGACGCAAAGTTTGACCCGTTACCTGTCCGGCGGGCTCGGGGCAGGGGCAAACTAGCGGCGCTTGCGCCCGAAGAGATGCCAGAAAGCTGAAATCGCCAGTGGTGTTATGGGAAATCATGGGCGGCATGGGAAATCATGGCCCAAACCCGTCTATTTTTGTCCAAAACGACCTGTAGCGCGAAAGACTCACTCAGGATTCACGCAATTGGAGATGATTTACACCGCGATTCAGGTGTGATTCGTAGGGTGAGAGGCTGAAAATCTTGCAACGAATGGGGCAAATACGGGCGCGCGGCCAAAAAAATGGGAAAATATGGGACGAATTTGGGAAATTATGGACGCCCTATATCTAGTGCTGGATCGGCTTGTTCTCGCTATTTGTGGAAAATGTTCCCGTCATGTTCTTGCTAAATGTTGTTTTTGAACGAAGTTGAACACAACATTTAGAAACGTCTACCCAATATTTCCTATTGATTACCATGAATTCCCATCGTATCCCTAATGACAGAAGATGAAGACGGGTAAGACAAAGGGGCGCCAAACGACCCCAGCTTAATAAAAATCCCAAGTCAGGTTTCATACAGGCACTCGCCTTTATCTTCTTTACGAGATCCGGCGCGCGAGCGAGCAGACATCCCCCCAGGTGGCGCGCGCGATCGGACACTCCCGGAGACGGGACGTCGGCGGATCAAGCAGTGGCAGCAGCTTGATCCGCCTTTAATTTTTTTAGGGCCCCGAAAATTCGAAATCGGGACACCTGAGCAGGCAAAAGGGACGAATTGGCGTGTCACGCAGATTCAGAGGCGAAAGCCACCATAAGGTGGATACAAAGGGGCGGGTCTCGATTCCGGCCTCCTTTCGTCGTGTGATCGAAGCGGCTGACCCTAATTGGACCGAAGGCCTCGCACCTGAACTGGTCATCGTCTACGGCGATCACCGCCGCAATTATCTAGAGTGCTATACAATGGAAGCCATTGAAGAGGTCGACGCAAAAATCGACGCGCTTCCCCGTGGCTCTATGCAGCGTAAAATGCTGCAGCGCATGTTCCACGGTCAGTCCTTTCCGACAACAATCGACGAAACGGGCCGTTTGGTTTTGCCGGCAAAGCTGCGCTCCAAGATTGACCTCGAAAAAGAAGCCTTCTTTATCGCTGCGGGTGACACCTTCCAAATTTGGAAGACGGAAACCTATGAGGCCGAAGAATTGGCGCGCACCGAGGAGTGGCTTGAAGAGCTGCCTGAGGATTTTGATCCCCTGGAATTCCTTGATACGGCCCCCGCGGCCAGTGCGGTGGAATAATCCATGGAACAGGCTGCCACATCTGCTCCTCACATTCCTGTCCTTCTTAGTCCTATTCTTAAGGCCGCGGACCCGATTTCGGGTCGCTGGCTTGATGGCACCTTTGGCGCAGGCGGTTATACGCGCGCGATTTTGGATGCCGGTGCAGATAGTGTGATTGCTGTGGATCGTGACCCTCTTGCCTTCGATATGGCGGCGAGCTGGGCAGGGCAGTACGGCGAACGTCTCATCCAACAACGCGGCGTTTTTTCCGACATGGCGGAATTTGCCGAGGGGTTGGATGGGGTCGTTCTCGATTTGGGTGTCTCGTCGATGCAATTGGACCGCGCAGAGCGTGGGTTTTCCTTTATGCGTGATGGGCCGCTCGACATGCGTATGGGCCAGGAGGGTCAAAGCGCCGCGGACATCGTGAACGAATATAGCGCAGAAGAGATCGCTGAAATTCTCTATAATTACGGCGAAGAACGTGCATCGCGCCGTATCGCGCGCGCAATTCTTGAACTGCGCGAAGAAACGCCCATCACCACCACATTGCAGCTCGCAGGGCTTATCGAAAAATGCCTGCCGCGCAAAAAACCGGGTCAAAGCCATCCCGCGACGCGCAGTTTCCAAGCGCTTCGCATCGCGGTGAATGACGAATACGGCGAACTTTACCGTGGTCTTCAGGCGGCTGAGCAAGTGCTTGCGCCGGGTGGGTTGCTGGCTATCGTGACCTTCCATTCCGTGGAAGACCGCATGGCGAAACGTTTCTTGCAATCGCGCGCGGGAACAACAGGCAACGCCAACCGTTTCGCTCCCGAATTACAGACCGAAAAGCCTGCTTTTGAATTGCTGAGCCGCAAAGCGATCTCAGCCAGCGAAGAAGAACTGGAAGCGAACACACGTGCGCGCTCCGCCAGATTGCGCCTCGCACGTCGCACCGATGCCCCCGCAGGCGGGATCGATGCGAAATCCCTTGGTATGCCCATGCTGAGAAAGGACCGTTAAATGCGTTCATTGTTATATGTAATCACCGCTCTCGCTGTTATCGGACTGGCCTTTTGGGCCTACCGCGAAAATTACCAAACGCAGGCTGAAATTGCCCGCGTCGAAAAAATCAACCGCCAGATTGGCAATGCCCGCGACCGTCTGACGGTTCTTCGCGCTGAATGGGCTTATCTCAACCGCCCTGATCGTCTGCGCGACTTGGCGGATGTGAATTTTGAACGCTTGGGCCTCTTGCCTTTGCGCCCTGATCAATTCGGCAAGGTCGATCAAATCGCCTTTCCGCCACAGCCCGAACTTGAACTCGTGATCACCAATCCGGTGGACGTTTCGGGGCTGAACCAAGGCGAAGAAGCCGTAACGCGCGGTGACGGAACGTTCCCATGATCCGCACGCCTCTTCGTCCTCTTGCCCGAATTTTAGAAGCACGCGCCAGCGGTGAAAACCCTGACGCGATCGAACGTGAAAACCTGCGCATTCGTCACGAACAGATGCGCGACAGCGCGCGCGGTCGCGCCGAAGGGCGTTTGTTAATCCTCTCCGTGATGTTCTTTTGCGCCTTTGGCGTCATCGGCGCGCGCATGGGCGTGTTGGCGGCGACAGAGCCAGCCGAGCCACGCGCGGCCAGCGCAGGGGCGAGCATCCAAGCAACCCGCGCAGATATCACAGATCGCTACGGGCGCATCTTGGCGACGAACTTCGAAACCTATTCGCTCTATGCGCAGCCGCATCAGATGATCGACAAGGAACGCGTCGCAGCCGAGCTGAGCGCAATCTTCCCCGATCTCGATCACGCACGCCTGATCAAGGACTTTACGGGCAGCCGTAAGTTCATGTGGATCAAGAAAAAACTCAGCCCTGAGCAAAAACAGGCGGTGCATGACATCGGCGATCCCGGTCTGTTGTTCGGGCCACGCGAAATGCGCCTTTATCCAAACGGCAAACTCGCGGCACACATCATGGGCGGCGCAAGTTTTGGCCGCGAAGGTGTGCATGCGGCCGAAGTGATTGGCGTCGCAGGTGTTGAAAAATATTTTGACGAAGAACTTCGTGATCCCGCACGGGGCGGCAAACCTCTTGCGCTTTCAATCGATCTAACGGTCCAAGCCGCCGCCGAACGCGTTCTGCATGGTGGCATGCAATTGATGAACGCCAAGGGCGCGGCCTCTGTTCTCATGGATGTGCACACGGGCGAGATTATTTCGATTGTCAGCCTGCCGGATTTCGATCCCAACGCGCGGCCCAGCCCGCTGGTCGAAGGGGATGCCTCAGACAGCCCACTGTTCAACCGCGCCGTGCAAGGCGTGTACGAACTTGGCTCGGCCTATAAAATCTTTACCGCCGCGCAAGCGATGGACCTCAACCTTGTTAATCAGAACACCATTATCGACACGGGCAAGGCGCTTCGCGTTGGAGGGTTCAACATCGGTGAATTCCAGAAAAAGAACTATGGCAAGCTCAGCGTTGCCGACATTATCGTCAAAAGTTCCAACCGCGGCACCGGCCGCATGGCGCTGCAAATCGGTGTGAAACGTCAAAAAGAGTTCATGAAAACAATGGGTTTCATGGATTACACCCCACTTGAAATCGTCGAAGCCACGGGCGGTAAACCGCTCTACCCAGAGCGTTGGACTGACCTCAGTGCGGTGACGATTTCTTATGGACATGGCATTTCCAACTCACCGCTGCATTTGGCGGCGGGCTATGCTGCCCTTGCCAATGGCGGGCGCTACATCAAACCGACAATCGTCAAACGCGAAGGCCTGCCAGAAGGCGTACGTGTGATGGGTGAAGATACGGCTGCCTATGCGCGCTCAATGCTGCGCAAGGTTGTGACAGAGGGCACCGCCAGCTTTGGCGAAGTGCAAGGCTATGCTGTGGGCGGCAAGACAGGCACGGCGGATAAACCAAAGCCGCGCGGCGGATACTACAAGGACAAAGTGATCGCGACATTCGCATCGCTCTTTCCGGCCCATGATCCCCGTTACGTCTTGGTCGTGACACTGGATGAGCCTATCGAAACCTCGGGCAAAAAGCCGCGCCGCACGGCCGGTTGGACCGCTGTTCCGGTAGCGGCAGAGATGATTGGACGCGTTGCACCGCTCTTGGGACTAAGACCAGAGATTGAACCAGGTGAATTGGCTGGTATAACGCTCACATCGAATTAAAGGGTGCGCGGCCTCGCGCGCTACAAGATGTAGGGGCAGGCCATGGCGGCATCTAAGACATTACAACAGCTCGGGCTGACCGCAGCGGATGGCAGCAACCCCGATGTTTACGGGCTCGCAGTGGACAGCCGCGAAGTCAAACGCGGCTATCTCTTTGCCGCGCTTCCGGGCAGCAAGGTCCACGGCGGCGAGTTCATTCAATATGCTTTGCGCATGGGGGCAGGGGCGATCCTGACCGATGCGGTTGGCGTTGAAATCGCTGCTGATGAATTGGCCAAGTCCGATGCCTCTGTCATTGTCACCGACGATCCGCGCGGCGCTTTGGCCTTTGCGTCTGCGCTTTGGTTTGGCGGGCAGCCAAAGGTTATGACAGCCGTGACAGGTACCAATGGCAAAACCTCTGTCAGCACCTTCGTGCGTCAAATCTGGAACCTGCTTGATCTAGAGGCTGTGAATCTGGGCACAACGGGAGTTGAGGGCAGTTTTCATCTCCCGCTCGCCCACACAACACCAGAACCCATCACGCTCCACAGCGCCCTTGCCACGCTCGCCCACGAGGGTATCACCCATGCAGCGATGGAGGCATCCTCCCACGGGCTCGATCAACGCCGCATGGACGGTGTGCATCTGGCTGCGGCTGGGTTTACGAATTTCACCCAAGATCACTTGGACTACCACGGCACGTTTGAGGCCTATTTCGAGGCCAAAATGGGCCTCTTCACCCGTGTGTTGACCGATGATGGCGTTGCGGTTGTGAACCTTGATGATCCCAAAGGCGCTGAAGTCGCAATGATCGCGCAGGCCAATGGTCATGAACTTATTGGTGTCGGCAAAGACCCAGAGGCTGACCTCTGCCTGCTCGGCCAGCGCTTCGATGGCACGGGGCAAGACCTGCTGTTCAAATGGCATGACCGCCCGTTCCAAGCGCGGCTTAACCTTATAGGTGGCTTCCAAGCCGAAAACGTCCTGCTCGCCGCTGGCCTTGTGATTGCCTGCGGCGAAGACCCCGCGCGCGTCTTTGACACGCTTGGC
>NZ_JBDWVM010000317.1:0-5114 GCF_039984035.1 Planktotalea sp.
AACGCACGCGTGGTCAAATCGATTTTCGACCACTGAAACGTGTCTCTCCGCTTGCCGCGCCCATGTTTCTGGAAATGGGCCGCGTTCCCATCAAAGGCGCAGCGGAAGAACGTCTGCTGGCTGCAGAAACCGCCGCCTTGATGGCCGCGGCTGGCTTGTCGTAGAAGATCACGATGAGCAGTTACACATTTGAATTTCACGGTGAGACTTTGCAAGCGCGCCCATCTGGCACGCTCTATTGGCCTGCGCACAAATTACTCTGTGTGTCTGATCTGCATTTCGGAAAAGCGCAGCGCTACGCCACACATGGCGCGAGCGCGCTGCCCCCTTACGAAACACATGATACGCTGTTGCGATTGGACCAAGACATCACAGCGACCGGCGCAGAAAAAGTCGTCTGCCTTGGCGATAGCTTTGATCGGGTTGAGGCGAGCCAAGAATTAGATGGAAGGTCAAAAGATTGGATCGCCCGCTTGCAGTCAGGACGCGAATGGATCTGGATTGAAGGCAACCACGATCCAGGGCCTATCGAACTTTCAGGAAGTCACCTTGCAGACCTCAGGTTAGGTTCAATCGCGTTTCGTCATATCGCACAGGACGGCTCGAGTGGTGAAATTTCAGGGCACTATCACCCGAAAATATCACTGCAAATGAAGTCGCGCAGGATCACACGGCGCTGCTTTCTCATGGACACGGACCGTATCATTATGCCTGCCTTCGGAACCTATACAGGCGGTCTAGACGTAACTCACGCGCCTTTGGCATCCTTGCTCAAACCTGATGCCATTTGCATTTTGAGCGATGGTGCCAAAGCACTCCCTGTGCCGCGTCCTAAAGCTTAAAGGGCTTTTTCCAAGCTAACTTCTTCAAGACCCAAAGCTTGAACTTTGTCAAAATGCGTCTTGCTGACAGGGACCTGAGCATCCGTTTCCAAGACCACAAATGGCTTGGCCGCGTTGGGAACCCATCCACGCAACGCGCTTCTGTGAACCCAGTGTGAGCGGTGTACGGTCAAACCAACGGTATCGTCCAATTCAGCCACAGCATCAGAAAACCGCATGCGCAAGCGATATGTATTGACGGGCGTGAAAACTTCTACAAAATGGCCGTTCGCGCTGACATGAACGACTTGTTCATCGCGTGGAATATTCAAACGCTGTGCCAATCTGCTGTGCTGCGGTAGTTGAAACCGAGTCTCATCAAGACTTTCGTTCGCGCTGACTTGACGCGTAAAGAAAGCGAATTCAGGCAACATATTTCGAACAGAAACCACAATTGCCATGATCGACATTACCATCATCCACAACCATCCAATGGACGGTCTAACATCGGCGGGACGGTCTACCCAATGCGTGAGTAAGAAATTGATAACGACACTGATCGCGATGCTGCCAATCCCCAGGAAAATCATCTGCTTGTTAAAATCTGAATGCTTTTCAAAAATGGCGCTACAAGCCTCGCAGGTGAAAAACGCAGTCAAAACACCTGAACTAATCAAAACGCCCCAAACAACAAGGCCGCGACCAAAGCTATACTGATCGTAAGTGCCAAACGGTCCGCTAAAAGCGGTTAGAATGATGCTGGCTGCGGTAATTATAAGCGTATGCTTATTAAAAACACGTAGAGCCGTGTTATAAAAAATTGATTGAAGTTTGCCGAGAAGCGGGTGTGCTTCTATCTGCGCGTTACTCAATTGCCCGTCCCTACAGTTGTGTCACGCTACCATAATCTGCTGAAACAAGCTTACATCAAACGGGGAAAAGAAAATAAAGTTCCCCAAAACCGGATTTGGTAACGGCCAATAGTTCCAAATACTATTTAGTTTCGCGCTGTTTCTTTGCGATGCTTGCCTTGTATTGAGACTTTCACTTCCAAATCAAGACGTTTCTCCAAGCTTACTCAACGTCAAAAGGCCGACGAACATTACATTCGCCGACCTTCATTCCGTAGTTTCGTAGCTTTCTACGCTGTAAGGCCTTCAGGCTCTTCCAAACCGTTTGCACGGCAACAGGCGGTCACTGTATTTGCCAGAAGGCACGCAATCGTCATGGGGCCGACACCGCCGGGAACCGGCGTAATCGCGCCTGCAACTTGCGAGCAGGACGCAAAATCCGCATCGCCAACGAGTTTCTTTTTCCCGTCGCGCTCAATGCGATTGATGCCAACGTCGATCACGGTCGCGCCCTTCTTGATCCAATCACCGGGCACCATTTCAGGTCGTCCTACTGCGGCGACGACGATATCTGCGCGCCCAACCACATCCGCGAGATCTTTCGTGCGCGAATGTGCAATCGTGACGGTACAGCTATCGCCAAGCAGCAATTGCGCCATTGGTTTACCGACTAGGTTAGAGCGACCCACAACAACCGCGTTCATGCCCGACAGATCGCCGAGATGATCGCGAAGCAGCATCAGGCAGCCCAATGGCGTGCAAGACACCAAAGATCGCTGCCCCGATGCCAAAAGGCCCGCGCTTACAACATGAAGACCGTCAACGTCTTTCGCAGGGTCAATCTGCGCGACAATCTCTTGCTCATTCAGGTGATCCGGAACAGGGAATTGGCACAGAATGCCATGTACAGCGGGATCAGCATTCAATTTGGCAATGAGTGCATAGAGGTCTTCTTTGCTCACATCCGCGGGCAGCTTGTGCTCAAACGAATTCATTCCGACTTCTAGCGTTTGTTTGCCCTTGTTGCGCACATAAACTTCGCTCGCAGGATCCTCGCCCACAAGGACCACAGCCAAGCCTGGGGTAATGCTGTGATCTGCTTTGAGTTTAGCAACGTGTTCAGCAATCTGGCCTCTGACCTTTGCAGCAAAGGCTTTGCCGTCAATAATTTGCGCACTCATGATGTCATCCTTTTTTCCTTGGGCCTCAAAAGCCCCAAACGGGCGGTGCATGTCAAAGCACGTCACCTTACAAGCCGAGGCCCGTAAGGTGCGTGATTCCACGCACCCTTCGCCCGCGCTTAAAACAAACCTTCGATCTGGCCGCCATCGTTCAAACGGATATTTTCCGCAGAAGGCACCCGTGGAAGGCCTGGCATTGTCATGATCTCACCGCAAACGACAACTACGAAACCAGCACCCGCTGACAGGCGCACTTCGCGCACTGGCACAGAGTGACCTGTTGGTGCACCGCGCAACGTTGGATCAGTTGAGAAACTATACTGCGTCTTCGCCATACAGATTGGTAAATCGCCATACCCTTGCTCTTCCCAAAGCTTGAGTTGATCGCGAATTTTCTGATCTGCCAACACTTCGTCTGCGCGGTAGATACGCTTGGCAATTGTGTCGATCTTTTCCATCAAGCTCAGATCATCGCGATAAAGCGGCGCAAACTGAGACACGCCGCTTTCCGCGATTTCAGCAACGCGCTTTGCAAGGTCCTCTGACCCTTCAGAGCCGAGTTCCCAGTGACGTGACAAGATCGCTTCTGCGCCTTGCGTCGCTACATAGTCCTTCACCGCCTGCACTTCTGCATCCGTGTCCGTCACGAAGTGGTTGATCGCAACAACGACAGGCACGCCGAAGGATTTGAGGTTACCAATGTGGCGACCAAGGTTTGCACAACCTTCATTCACCGCATCAACGTTTTCTTCGCCAAGATCACCTTTGGCAACGCCGCCGTTCATTTTCATCGCGCGCACAGTCGCGACCAGAACAACACAATCAGGCGCAAGACCCGCTTTGCGGCATTTGATGTTCATGAATTTCTCAGCGCCAAGGTCAGCGCCAAAGCCCGCTTCAGTCACAACGAAATCAGCAATCTTCAGCGCTGTCGTTGTCGCAATCACAGAGTTACAGCCATGCGCGATGTTCGCGAATGGGCCACCGTGAACAAAGGCAGGGTTGTTTTCCAGCGTTTGCACAATGTTTGGCTGCATCGCATCTTTCAGCAACACGGTCATCGCGCCTTCCGCTTTGATATCACGGCAGAAGACTGGGCTGCGATCACGGCGATACGCCACGATCATATCACCAAGACGCTTTTCAAGGTCTTTCAAGTCTTTTGCGAGGCACAGGATCGCCATAACTTCGGACGCAACCGTAATGTCAAACCCGCCTTCGCGCGGGAAGCCGTTCGCAACGCCGCCGAGCGAGACGTTCACCTGACGCAATGCACGGTCATTCATGTCCACAACGCGTTTCCATTGAACACGGCGGATGTCGATGTTCTGCTCGTTTCCCCAATAGATGTGGTTGTCGAGCATCGCGGACAAAAGCGAGTGCGCAGATGTAATCGCGTGGAAATCGCCGGTGAAGTGCAGGTTCATGTCTTCCATTGGAACGACTTGAGCATAACCGCCGCCTGCAGCGCCGCCCTTCATACCAAAGTTTGGCCCAAGGGATGCCTCGCGAATACAAACAGCCGCTTTCTTGCCAATGCGGTTCAGACCATCGCCAAGACCAACTGTTGTTGTCGTCTTACCTTCGCCCGCGGGCGTCGGGTTGATCGCAGTGACGAGGATCAACTTACCGTTCTTGTTCCTCTGAACACTGTTGATGAAATCCTGCGATACTTTCGCTTTGTCGTGGCCATAGGGAAGCAAATCTTTGCTCTCAATACCCAGCTTTGCGCCGATTTCTTGGATCGGCAATTTGTTCGCTTCACGGGCGATTTCGATATCTGACTTATATCCCATGTGACTTTCCCTATCTTTAAAGTGCGCTGATTATTCTGCAGCGATGTCGTGAATGGCCTCGACGCGAACGGCCGAGAATTTGAATTCGGGGATTTTCCCGTATGGATCGATCGCCGGATTGGTCAGCACGTTGGCCGCCGCTTCGACGTAAGCGAATGGAACGAAGATCATGTCTTCGGACACCGCGCGGTCGGCCCGCGCCATGATTTCAATGGACCCGCGTCGCGTTGTGACGCGCACCATATCGCCCGGCTCAACGCCAAGCGCTCGGAGCGTTTTGGGGTGGAGCGAGCAGTTCGCTTCAGGTTCAACAGCGTCCAGAACCATGGCGCGACGGGTCATAGACCCTGTGTGCCAATGCTCAAGCTGACGCCCCGTGGTCATGATCATCGGATATTCTGCATCAGGCGCTTCATCTGGCGCGATCACAGCCGCAGGCGTGAATTTCGCACGTCCCCCTGCTCG
>NZ_JBDWVM010000318.1:0-7170 GCF_039984035.1 Planktotalea sp.
CATCAGTCTACAAGGTAGCCGCGAGTTAACAGATCAGATCACCAAGATTGTGCAAGAAAGCGGCCATGGTTTGGTTTTGCAGGCCAATGGTTTGAACACGGCGCAAAAACTCGCATCGCGCGAAGGCGTTCCCGCAGCTACGATTTTCCGTGATTTCGATGGCAAGGATCAAAAGGCGGGCGTGATCCGCCGTTTCCTTGATCAAGCGGCGTTCAAGGCGGGGCAAGAGGGCGGCGTGATTATGCTTGGTCGACTGCGCGCAGAAACGATTTCAGCTTTGCTGATCTGGGGCCTTGCGGATCGTGCGAGCCGCGTCGCGCTTGTGCCTGTTTCCGCTGTTTTGCAGCAAGACGCTGCGAACTAACTGCTAATTTCTAAGACGGATGCTGTCGGCAAAGCTGCGTGCTTTGGCGCGTACGGTGTCATCTGGTTGCAAGGCTTCTTCAACCTCAGCGCAGTCTTGTTCAAAAATTTCGCGTTCGGTGTCATCGGCGCGCTCAAGGCCCCAAAAACAATACCCCAATGCTGCGTGTTTGCTGGAAAAAGGAAAGCGTGCACTGACGATCAATTCTGCGATGTTTATTCCCGCGCGTGGATACCCCAGCTCAACGCCGCGTTTGAAAAAGCTGAAAGCGGTGATTGGGTCCGCGTGAACCCCGTATCCTTGTTCGTGAATAACGCCGAGATCATTGAATGCGCGCGGGTAATTCGCTGCCGCCGCTTGGGTATAGAGTAGCCGCGCGCGCTGCCAGTTTTCGGGCCGGCCCAATCCTTTGACATAGGCATGCGCTAGGTTTGCAGTCGCAATCACGTCGCCGCGCTCATGTGCTTTTTCATACCAATCGACTGCTGCCTCGTGATCAGGGGGATCAGCCCGTTCGCGCAATTGCCCAAGGGCGGTCATCGCAGGGGCATAGCCCGCTGCCGCCGCCAGTCCAAATTCGCGTTTTGCGCGTGCGCGATCTGCTGGGACATCGCCCGACCCAAAGGCAAACAGGGCTCCGAGATTATAACGCCCGCGCACCTCGCCCGCTTTGGCTGCGCGTTCAAAGAAATCGATGGCCTTTGTGACGTCTTGGTCAACCCCATTGCCATCTTCATAGGCCGCGCCAAGAATATTAAGCGCCATAGCGTTGCCATCCTCAGCCGCCTCGTGAAAGACCTTGAGCGACGTCTCATATTCGCCGTTGATGTATGCAAGGCGGGCTTGATCCACCTCGGCTTGGGTCGGCGCTGCAAAGGCAGGAAGCGGCACCGCGAGCGCGGCAATCAAAGCGAAAGACGTGAAACGCATTATTAAATCCTCTAAATCAATGGGAGGAGCTTAAACGCGTTCACAGCTTTCGAACAAGAAAATTTACGCTTGCCTCAAGAGCCGGTCCAAAGCCGCGTATCAGGGTGGAACTGGGACCACGCAAACCAGAAGGCCTGATGGCTACCTGCGTCTGATCCATCCTTGTCCACGGCTCGAATGCCACCTGCGTCAAGCTCGAGGCGGATGTTCTCAACAGAGATTTTCGCGCCGCGTTTGAGCGCAAGGAAAGCTGCGCTGCGTTGGAAGGCGACAGGGCTTCCTGATGCCGTGATCACCCCGATAATATCTTCATGAACAGGCAGGCGAGGATCGACATCGCCTACAGGGAAGATCGGACCATTAGCATCACGCGTGTTGCGGAAATCCGGTTTGCGGCCCAGGGCGAGCTCTTCGACGAGCACAGTCGTTTCAGGATGCGCCTTCTTCCATTCGCCCCATTCGCTGGTGATTACAGTTGCTTGCTCAAGTGTGACGCCTTTGTCTGCCAAAGGTCCGGTCACCGCCTTGCCCAAGAACGTATCCATCACAGAATGGGTGGTAATGTCGTACATCACCTTGTTAGAGCGAATAAGCAGGCCAGAGGTGCGCAGCACGGGGCGCTCGATGCCGGTTGGCAGCTCGTCCGTGAAATAGGCCTGCGCTGATCCGCACAGCGTGCAGTAAGGAATGCCAAGATCGCGACCACCCAAGGTATCGTTGACCATTTCGCGCACTTCCATGATCTGGCGGGGATAAGCGCGATATTCACCATTCACTTCGATGCCAAAAACGATGTCGTCGTCCTTGAGCCAAGTTGCGTCTTCTGCGCTGGTCACGTCAGGGTTATCTGCTGCGGGAATGCAATTGCACACATCATCAGTAGTATCATAAGGGCGATCATCAATGAGCACACCGCCCCAAGAGACCATGCGCCAATCGATGTCGCCTTCAACGAAAATCTTATCCCAACCAGGAACAACGCTGGTGAAAATCTCGCGCTTCACCGCGAGGTAGTTCGGCGGGGCAGGCACATCCCACGCGATAAGGTGGTCTGTGACGTCGCCCCACGGATTGGTACGGTCAATGTCTTTGCCCAGTAGTTTGGACGTGGCCTCAATGAATTCAACATTCATTTGGCTACCGTGCGTAAAGCGCATCAAATCGGAGATGATCCAAGCGAGACGCGGATCACCTGAACTGGCGACTTCTTCCAAAGCGAGGGATTGATCACGCCCCCAAATCCCTTGGGTCACAAGCTGGATAAACGCCGTGTCAACGGCTTGGGTGAGTGACTTACTCAAAGAACCTGTCGGGATCGCAGGGGGCGTTCCAAACTCTTCCACGACATAGGCGGGAAGGGCGGAGGCCTCTTGTGCAGCAAGGGGGATTGCACACAAGAGGCTTGAGCACGCTATCGACGCCAAAAGGACAGACTTAAGGCGAGAGGGGGTTTTGAGGGCCATGGTGTCATCCTTTGCAATCATCGATAAGGCACGGGGCGCAGACGCCCTTTGATTGAGCTTACGGGTAACGGGCCTACAATTGCCAATCACAAGGCGTTCAAGCTTGAGTGAGCAGGCGAGATTGGTGCGCAAACCATACGCCTTTCGCTTTGCCATTGCAGCGCCCATCGCTCTGCCGCATGTTTAGAAAACCGATAGCAGAGGATACCCCCATGAAACCTGTAAACCTGTCTGAAAAATTGGCCATGTTCTCAACCCACTGGGACCCGCATGTGGTCGCGGACTATAACCAAAACGAAATCATGGTGGTGAAGTTCAAGGGCGAGTTTCCGTTTCACCTGCATGAAGAGACAGATGATTTCTTCTATGTGCTTGAGGGGGAAATGATCATGGATATTGAAGGCCAACCCTCTCATCCGATCAAGGCAGGTGAGCTGTTCGTCGTTCCCAAAGGCGTGGTACACCGCCCACGCGCTGAAAACGAGGTGAAGGTTCTTTTGATCGAACCTAAGGGCGAGCCAAATTCAGGGAGTGCCGACCGCGAACCTGCACCTAAGCCGCGTATTTGAAGCTTTCAAAAGCCTAAAGAAAGTAAACGTATAATGACGAAATTGATTAGAGTTAGTCACGCTCCAAGAGTACATGCGAATATGGCCTCCATTGACTTGTGGCCAGGTAAGGGCGATCCCGCAATTGACAAAGCAGGTCACGATCAATGCTCCTACGCACACACGGCACGCAAATTTGACAAGGCGTTGCTCCCGAGACGGTTCTACCTGCCACGTAAAAAGAAGATTCTGGCCGACTTTACGACTGTTTTGGGATACGTCGTGATTTCGGGAAATCTGCGAGAATTGGTTGAGAGCATAGGAAGCGATACTTTCGATTTTACGGAGATCATTGTTCATGAATCCAAGCGTGGACCGGTATTGGCGGAAAAGAAGTACTTCATTGTCAATTTTCTGGATCAGGTTGACGCGATCATTAAGGATAAATGTGAGCGCGTTGAATTTAGACTTCCGCGACCTGATCTTCCCTCGATAAAGCTCGATCTCATGGCAACAAGTGTGATTGCGTTGGATAAAAATAAAATTGCGGGGCGCACTATGTGGGTCGATAAATACAAAGTTGGCCATAGGACTTTCCTTTCCGATGAACTCTTTGAAAAAATGAAGGCGGCAGGTTTTCATGGTGGCGAAGAGAGCGGGACGTGCGTGGAGTTTGATGGGGGGCAAGGATGATGGACTATCTTCTCTTTCTCGCCTTTCTGACAACGACGCTCTTCTTCGTCATCACGCCCGGCCCATCGGTTGCCTTCGCCTCGGCGCAAGCGATCAAACATGGGAAATCGGCGCTTTTCAAAACCGTCGCAGGGGACGCGCTGGGCACGATTGTGCATATCATCATCGCGGTGAGCAGCTTTACCGCGCTCATGTCGCTCTCTGAATTGGTGCTGCCGTTCCTGCAAATCTTCGGCGGGGTGTTCATCGTCTATATGGCGGTGAAAAGCTTTGCGGAGGCGCGCAAACCTCTCTCCGACGCGGCGCAGAGCGCCCCCGCTGGCAAGGTCAGCTTTTGGGCAGGTTTCTTTGCATGTGTGACCAACCCCAAAGCTATCGTCTTCTTCGTCGCATTGTTCCCGGCGTTCATCTCGCCCGATCATAACCTCGCGCTGCAAAGCCTTGTTTACGGGGCGATCTTCGTGACGCTCGATGCGGCCTTCATCCTGATCTACGCCTTCCTTGCGATGCAAGCGGTGCGCCGTACAGCCGCCCGTTGGATCAATGTGGATGTGCTAAGTGGCTTTGGCTTGCTCGGCGTCGGCGCGGCGATGATCCTGAAAGGCTACCGTGCGATCCCGTCGAATTGAATATAGGCATCGGAACCGAAAGTAAGGTGCGTGATACCACGCACCCTACGTCTGAATAGCCTAATTATTCCCGTTGCTTGTAAAGCGGCTCGCGTCTTCGGCGGCTTTGCGGATGGCGCCGCTCTTGTGCACGGTTTCCATATATTCCGCTTCGGGGTCGCTGTCATAGACCACGCCGCCGCCCGCTTGGATGTAGAGCTTTTCATCTTTCACCACAGCCGTGCGCAGGGCGATGCACATGTCCATGTCGCCCCCCGCCGAGAAATAGCCACAACCGCCGCCATAGATACCGCGTTTCTCTGGTTCCAGCTCGTCGATGATCTCCATTGCGCGCACTTTTGGCGCGCCAGAGACAGTCCCCGCAGGCATGCCCGCAAAGAAGGCGCTGAGCGCATCCTGGTCATCGGCCAATTCACCCACCACGTTAGAGACGATGTGCATTACATGGGAATAACGCTCCACGATGAATTCCTCGGTCGGGCGCACGGTGCCGATTTTGGAGACTTTACCAACATCATTACGGCCCAGATCGAGCAACATCAGATGTTCGGCCAGCTCTTTCTGATCGGCGAGCAAATCTGCCTCTAGCGCGTTGTCTTCTTCAGGCGTCGCGCCGCGCGGGCGTGTGCCTGCGATGGGGCGGATCGTCACCTCTTTGCCAAAGACCCGAACGAGGATTTCTGGCGATGCCCCAACGACCTGAAAGCCGCCAAAGTTGAAATAGAACATGAAGGGCGACGGGTTGGTGCGGCGCAAGGAACGGTAGAGCGCGAAGGGTGGTTGTTTGAATTCTTGCACCCAGCGTTGCGATGGCACCACCTGAAAGATGTCGCCTGCTTTGATGTATTCTTTGGCTTTCTCAACCGCGGATTTATATCCTTCACGGGTGAAATTGCTGACAGGCGCTGGCGCTTCTTCGGCTTGGCCAAGATCACGCGTGGCCGCGGGCATCGGGCGTTCCAGATCGCGCACCGCGTCCATGACGCGTTCTGCGGCTTGTGCATAAGCGGCGCGGGCGGATTGACCTTCGCTGACCCAAGCGGGAGAGACGACCGTGACCTCACCTTTTACGCCATCCAGAACGGCAATCACCGAAGGACGCAGCATGATTGCATCTGGGACACCAAGCACGTCGGTATTCACGTTCGGCAAATGCTCCACATGGCGGATCATGTCATAGCCTAGATAGCCAAACAGACCGGCAGAGGCTTGCGGCAGCCCCTCAGGCAGATCGATGTGGCTCTCGGAAATCAACGCGCGCAAGGACTCGAGCGGGGCTAAGTCCTGAGCCTCAAATGCATCGCTGTCATAGCGCGCCATGCGGTTGAGTGAGGCTGTCGGCCCTTCGGATCGCCAAATGAGGTCAGGCTTCATGCCGATGATCGAATACCGACCCCGCACTTCGCCGCCTGTCACAGATTCCAGCACGAATGCATCTTTCTGCGCGCCCGTCAGCTTGAGCATCAAGGACACAGGCGTGTCGAGATCCGCTGCAAGACGGGTATACACCACTTGGTTTTGCCCTGCGTCATACGCTTTGGCAAATTCATCGAAAGAAGGGACCAGCGCCATGGGGTCTAGCCTTTAGTTAAAGTTGGCATGCACCGCATTGATCGCGTTTTGATCGATGCGAATACCTGCACGTTGTTGGATGTCTGTTGCGAAGGCTTCGAACAGGTCTTGGCCGATCGCGCTAGAGGCTTGATTGCTCAGCGTTGTGCGCAGGTTTTTGATATCGTCGCTGTCCTCATCAGGTGCGAGCACGTCATCAACACGGACAATCAGCACATCAGTCACATCCTCGACGATGAGTGTTGCGCCTTTCTCAGCGTCAAAAATCGCTATGATGGCTTCGGCAGGAACGCCTTGCACAAAACCTGTTCGCGTGAGCTCGCTCAGTTCTTCGCTTTCCAGATCAACATCGGCGAAATCGCTGTCTGCTGTGATCTGTGGCAAGAGCGCTTCGGCTTCGGCGCGCAGGGCGTCGCGTGTGGCTTTGGTTGTCCAACCTGTCGTGACACGGTCTGTGATCTCATCCAAGGGCTGTGGGCGTGGCTCAAGCGTTGCATCAAGGCGCAGGGCAAAGATGCCGCCATCTTCGAGCGTGGCAACTTCTGGGAAGTCTTCTTCGGTCACAGCGACTGCTGCGCGGCGGAAGTCTTCATAGGCGGCAAGGCCATCTTCTGCCTCAACAGACCAATCGATGGTGCCAAGCTCCATGTCTGTTTCTTTAGCGAGATCTTCCAGCGTTGCGCCGCCAGCAAGCAAATCATCGATATCGTTGATCTGCGCTTCGACAACGCGGCGCGCACGGTCAGCGGACAGTTCGTCGTTTAGTTGTGCGCGCGCGTCTTCAAAGCTGGTCGCTTGCGCGGCAAGTACGCCATTGACGCGGAAAAGGGCAGGGCCAAGTTCGCTCGGTAGAGGGCCAACAACGTCGCCTGTGCTCGCGGCAAAGATCGCTTCGCCTGCGTCGCCAAGGTCACCTTGTGGCAAGTCGCCCAAATCGACGTCTGCCAAAGCCAGACCGCGATCTTCGACCA
>NZ_JBDWVM010000319.1:0-6644 GCF_039984035.1 Planktotalea sp.
ATCAAACCGCATTGGCCCTACATCGTGCCCGCGCCTTACCACGATATGTATGGCGCGAATAACGTACCCGCCGCCAAACGCGACCCCATTGAACAGGATAATCCCCATCCCGTTTACGGCGCCTATATGAAGAACAAAATCGCAGCGGCATTTCAACGTGAAGAAGTACGCCAGAAGGTCATTCCCGCCTATATGGGGCTGATCAAACAGTGCGATGATCAATTGGGCCGATTGCTCGATCACTTGGAAGCCAGCGATAAATTGAAAGACACGATGATCGTTTTGACCTCTGATCATGGCGACTATCTTGGGGATCATTGGCTTGGCGAAAAGGACCTGTTCCACGAGCAATCTGTTAAGGTGCCTATGATCGTCTATGATCCCCGTGCCGAAGCAGATGGCACGCGCGGTACGACCTGTGACGCCCTTGTAGAAAGCATCGATTTGGCCCCCACCTTTGTCGAGGCGGCAGGTGGCAAGGTTGCAGATCACATTCTTGAAGGGCGCTCGTTGTTGCCTTGGCTGCATGGGCAGCCCACGCAATGGCGCGAATTTGCGATCAGTGAATATGATTTCTCGGCCACGCCGCAAGCCGTGCTTCTGGGGTTAGAGCCACGCGATGCGCGTTTGTTCATGGTCTTCGATGGTCGATTTAAAATGATGCACGCAGAAGGCGGGTTTCGTCCGATGCTGTTCGACTTGGAAACCGATCCTGACGAATATCATGACCTTGCGAAAAGCGATGAACACCAAGGCGAGATTGATCGCCTCTATGGGTATTTGTTCCAATGGGCGCGGCGCATGTCACAACGTGTCACACGCTCTGATGAAGACATCAAAAACATGCGCGGTCGCTCAATTCGTAAAGGCATTCTGCCTTTCCTCGCGGATGGTACAGAAGTGGACGCAGAGCTAACGCAATTCTATCGCGGCCCTGCAAAAGCGGATTACACGGGCGAATAAACGCCCGTGCTTTCATCTCGCTATCGCGCAGCTTTACGCTTCGCGGAAGGCTTTGTTGAAGTAATCCATAACGGGTTTCAGCAGGTAGCTTAAGGGCGATCGTTCTGCTGTCTTGATGAAGGCCTCAACAGGCATGCCGGGCACCAATTGTTGACCTTCCAGCTTTTGCAACTCGCCGTCATTTGGCAGTAATTGAGCCTGATAATAGGACACGCCTGTCTGCTCATCGGTAAACACATCTGCCGAAAGTTGGGTGACCACGCCGAAAATCTCTGGTGTCGTACGTTGATCAAACGCCACAAAGCGCAAGGTCGCGCCCTGCCCTTCATGCACTTGATCGATATGTATCGCTTCTACGCGCGCAGACACGATGAGGGCCTGATCCTGCGGAATGACATACATAATCGGCGCTGCGGGCGAGATCACTGATTGCAGCGCGAAAACGGTATTGCCGTAGACGACTCCGGACACAGGCGTGCGTACTTCCATCTTGGACAAGGTATCGCGAGCAGACAACGCGCGCTCGGCCAATTCATTCTCTTGAAACTGCAAATCTCTGAGCGTGCTGATCGCTTCTTCGCGGCGCTGCGTGCTGAGGCGCAGAATTTGAATATTGAGGCGCGCGATATCCGCCTTCAACTGTGCGATCAGCGCCCGATATTCGCCAACTGTCCCTTTGAGGCGCGCATCCTCGCGACGCAAGGCTGATAGCCGTGACGCTTGGACGAGACCCTTTTCGAAAAGCGATTGGGTATCCGTCAATTCAGATTGAATAAGTTCTGCCTGCCCTTGCGTTGCGACAAGCTGCGCTTCGCCGCCTTTGATTTGCTCGCGCGTTTGTTCAATCTGGTTTTGGAGCTGGCCGATTTCTTGATCCAACGCCAGCATACGCGTTTTAAAGAGCCGTTCTTGCCCCTCTAAAAGCGAGGCGATATCTGCATCCTGTTCTGCCTGCGCCCGAATTTCAGCGCCAAATGTGATTGCTTCAGCGTCGTCACGCTCTGCGATCAAGCGCCCTTTGCGTGCCCGAATTTCATTCAACTGCGCCATAATGATAGCGAGTTCCGAGCGCAGCAAAGTGTCATCAAGGCGCAGCACAACATCGCCCGCTTCAACACGGTCACCGTCACGCGCAAGTAGCTCGCCAACAACGCCGCCCTGCGGGTGTTGCACCACTTGGCGATTGTTCTCGACCTGGATCATACCCGACGCGATCACCGCGCCTGCGATCCGCGCCTGCACGCTCCAAGCTCCGATCACACCAACCAGAATGATCAAGGAAACATATCCGATAAAGAGCGGTTTACCTGCTTTCGCGAGGGTCGTTTTCGGGCTTGTGTTGTCAGGTGTCATTGCGCTTTTCCTGAGATTTCACGTTTCACTTGATTTGAATTTTGCAAGGATGCCTTAAGCACCTCATCCCTTGGGCCATTGGCTTTTATCCGGCCCTTGTCCATCACGATGAGACTGTCACATTCGGCAATCGCTTGTGGGCGATGGGTCATGATAATGACTGCGCGATCAGAGCTTCTGAACTCGCGCACCGTGCGGTTGAGCGCTTCAGTCCCGACATTGTCGAGCGCCGAATTCGGCTCATCCAGAACCAGCAAAACCGGATCTTGATAGAGCGCCCTCGCCAGAGCGAGACGTTGTTTTTGACCACCTGACAATTGGTTGTCATCTCCATGCAGCACGGTTTTGTAGCCATCCGGCAGCGCAAGGATCATCTCATGCGCGTTAGCGCGTTTGGCCGCTTCAAAGACCTTCGCCTCGTCCACGTTTGTGGACATGCGCGCGATGTTTTCAGCGACGGTGCCACTGAACAACGTCACGTTTTGCGGCAAATAGCCAATCAGCGATCCAAGTTGGTCTGGATCGTATTGATCAAGGGTCGCGCCGCCAAATCGGATTTCACCCGCAGCGGCGGGCATCAGACCGACCATGGCCTTGGCCAATGTTGATTTACCCGTGCCACTGTTGCCGATAACACCGAGAACTTGACCCGGAGCAACATCAAAACTAATGCCAGCCAAGATTGGCGTCCGCGTTTTAGGCGCAACGACAGCCACCGCTTTGAACGACAATTTTGCAGGCGGCGTTGGCAGGTTGATGGTTTCGTCATCTTCGGGGATCGCTTGCAACAGCTGCCCCAATCCACGCCAGCCTTCAACCGCGCGCTGGATCAGCGCCCATTGGCCAACGGATTGTTCAATTGGCGCCAAGGCGCGTCCGAGCAAGATAGAACCTGCGATCATTGCGCCTGCAGTTAACTCGCCTTGCAGCGTCAACCAAGCACCAAGCGCGAGCATCGCAGATTGCAAAAACAGACGCAGGGCTTTGGTCAGGGCGCTAAAGCTGCCTGTCCAATCACTTGCACCGATCGTTTGAACCAAGGCTTCATTCTGCACGGATTGCCAGCGCGCTTGCATGGACTTGCTCATCCCTTGCGAACGTACAATTTCGCTCGAATTGCGGGTTTGATCCGCAAGTCCGTGCGCCGACACTGTTTTTTGTTGTGCTTCAATCGTTTTGCGATTGGTGAGAAGACTGTTCAGAACCGCGATCAGGATGAGAGCACCGCCCCCCGCGAGCGCAAGCCAGCCGAGCATCGGGTGGAAGATAAAGATCGCCGCAATAAACAGGGGCGTCCAAGGGATATCAAAGATCGCCGTCATAACCGGAGAGATGAAAAAGGACTGGATCGCATCCAGTTGACGCAAGCCCGCGTTGGGCTGCGCGCGTGCTTCTGCAATCAAGGACTTGCGCAGGCTTGCATCAAAAACCCGTGCATCCAGTTTTTCACGAAACCGCACTGCAAAGCGCGCCAGCAAGCGTCCGCGGGCATAATCGAGCAAGCCCATCAAACCGTACAGCGCCGCGACCAATGCAAAGAGCGCGACCAAGGTTTCCTCTGACCGCGAGCCAAGAACGCGGTCATAGACCTGCAACATGAACAGTGGCCCAGTGAGCATGAGCAAATTCACAAATATGGAAAATACAAAGACCGAGCCCAAGAGCCCACCGCCTGCACGCCTTGCGCGCCGCAGCTCTGCTTTTCCTGATAGTCTTCTGTTTGCCATGGGTAACTGCCTTAAAACTCTGGGCTAAAAATGTAGTGAATGCGCTTAGAGCACCCTGTTACAATACAGGGACGCGCCGCGCACTCAATGGGGTCAATCCCCCAGTTCACTGTAACTCAGACAAAAGTCTCAGGCTTCTCAAACCTTTGTAACCAATGCCATTGCCCGAATGGGGGACCCTGTCCCTTGGTCGATTTTCAGCGGCGCAGCGATCAAGATCGCACCCTTCGGAGGCAATTGATCCAGATTGCACAGACTCGCCAACCCGAAGCAATTGTCGCGATGCAGATAGTTATGCGCGGGATACGGCGGGCTGAACTTACCGGCCATACCAGCATCCGTGCCTATGCACTGCGTGCCCCAACCAACGATGCCCTTGCTGAGCAGATAGTCGATGCAGTCCGTTGTCGGCCCGGGACTGTGCGAGCCATCCTCATGTGGGTCTGGATCATCATTGAGGAAAAGCGCGGCATCATGGGCGCGTTTGTCCCAATCCGTTCGCATCACCACCCATTCGCCCGGATTTATGTCGCCGTGCTCACGCTCCCACGCTTTGACGTGCTCGGCAGTGAGAAGGAAGTCATTGTCAGCTTCGGATTCAGCGGAGCAATCAATCACATTCACGGGGGCCATGATCCGCTGCATATCGAGCGTATCAGTGTACCCGTCCGTGTGATCCTTGCCAGAAATCCAATGGTGCGGCGCATCGAAATGGGTTCCTGAATGTTCACCAAGTTTCAACCAATTCCAAGCAAAGAACGGCCCGTCGGCATCATATTCGCTGATTTTGTGAATTTCGACCTTCGGTGTATTCACAGCAAAATCTGTCGGCAGATTAAGGATTGGCGTGTCGGGGCCAAGTTGGGCCGAGCAGTCCACGATTTTGATATCTCCACTGAGGAGCATTCCGCCCAGCGCACCAAGCACATCACTTGAAGACATATTGCTTCCTTTCACTTCTGGCGAAATGCCCTGCCCTGCAAAACGGCGGCGGCGGCGCGCCATGACCTCATCCGTGAGATCAAACACATCGTCGATCATCGATTTCGCTGTCACATTGCCTGGGGAAAGGCGCAGCAATTGGCCTCTGAAATCGACGGACAACCCCTCGACGCCCAGCGCGCCAACGACTGCGGCGGCCTCTGCCTTATCAGGAAAACGCAACATGACCGAGCCGCCACGTCGGTCAGGGTCGCGCGGGGAATGCAGCGGCAGGTTCAACGCATCGGCGCGTTTGATAATGAGATCGACGAGTTCGCGATTCCAAGACGCCAGCTCTGCGTGATCCTGCGCCGCATGCCATTTCAAAGCGGGGAGCGAGGCCACAGCCGCGACAGAGCCGGGCGTTCCGCTGTCAAAGCGGCGAATGTCGGGGGCGTATTCGAATTTATCGAGGTCCCAAGAAAACGGATTGTTCTGCGAAAACCAACCGCGCGCTTCGGGTTGGAGCTCGCGCGCGAGCGCCTTTTCCACATAGAGGATACCAGCCCCCGGCGTGCCGCACATCCATTTGAGCGAGGTAGAAAGCGTGAAATCCACCTTCGGGTTCATGGCATCAAAGGGGATCAATCCAGCAGCTTGGGTGATGTCGACGCCGATCATGCTGCCCATCGCGCGCCCATGCGCCACAAGCGGTGCCAGATCAACGCGCGCAGAGGCGGTCGAGGTCACCCACGTGAGTAGCGCAAGGCCGACATCCCTGCCCCAGCTTTCCATAAAATCATCAGGCTCTACCCAAGACGCATCCTCGCGTTTGGGGACGGTATCCAGCGTGAACCCCATTTTCGGAGCCAAGCCAGCCAGCAGGAAATGCATGGACGGGAAGCAATCCTCCGCCACCAGCACACGCTTGCCGCGCAATTGGCCATCAGGCAGCGCGCGCATCAATTTGTGCATGCCGTCCGTGACGCTTTCACAGGTAGTCATTGACCCTTTGGGCACATTGATAATGCGGCGCCAGTAATCGATGAAATCCTGCCGTTTCAGCAGAACATAGCCCCATTGTTTGTCATCGGGTGCGGCCCAAACCTTGGCGAACTCAGCCGTCGCGGCGGCCAGTTCTTCTTCCTTACCGGGGTACATGCCGATGGAATGATAGAGGAAGTATCCATCATGTTTGGTGTTGCTGAGCATAGGGTTGCCTTAGGAAAATGCCGCTAAATACAGAAAGCCCCAGCAGTGCCGGGGCTTTCCAGTCATATCCAATCGCGATTAGCGATATTGAACAGTCACGAACTTGCCGCCTTCGACTTTCAACTGGCGGTAGCTGCCAGCGGATTCGCCGTTGCCGATCAATTCAACTGCAGATGCGCCAACATAGTCGACTTCGCCGCCGTCTTTGATGATCTGCAGTGCTTTCGCGAGCTCACCCGGGAAGATTTTCTCGCCCGGTGCGTTTGCAACGTCAAAGATCTTGTCTTTCACGTCTGCGCTTGCAGAAGAGCCAGCCGCTTGCATCGCGAGCATGATCAATGCTGCCGCGTCGTAGCTTTCTGGTGTGAACGGTGAAGTCCCGTCGAAATCAGCCGCTGTCGCCATTTCTGCGAATGTCGCCGCGCCTGTGCTGTCTGTACCAGCAACCTGACCGAATGAGCCGTTCAG
>NZ_JBDWVM010000320.1:0-6894 GCF_039984035.1 Planktotalea sp.
CCTTGCGCTTGGCATCCACCACGGCGCCTTTGCGTGCCTCATCCTGCAAAGGTTGCGGATCAATCAGACCAAACCGAAAACCAGAGAAAGAGTTCGCGCCTTCCTCGGCCACCTGATCGAGCACCTCCCCCAAACGATCCAAATCGCGCAGCGTGACCTGCACCGCATTGGACGCTTCAAACCCTTTTGGCGGCGCAATATCGCCGTTTTCATAGCTCCGCGTCTTTCCCCAAATGGGGTTAAGGTTCAGTGATGAGGTCTGCATATCTGCCGGATCGACACCTAACGCCTTCATTCTAGAGAGAATCGCTTGGACAGCAGCATTGGTTTTCGCCAAGGCATCTGCCGCATTTTTAGCGCTATGGCGCGCACCAAGTGTAATCACTGCTTTGTCTGGTGCGGCGCTAACGCGCCCTTCGCCAAGAACAACAATGCGGCCATTTGCGTCCACGCTCTGCGCGGCAATTGGCGATGCAAAAGCAAAGCCCACAGCCAACCCCAACGAGAAAACCCAATTTTTTAAGGACATTCTTAATACCTTTCGTCGATCATTCTAAGTGCTTGGCACAGTCACCGTGCCCAACATATGAGTTTAGACGCAAGCAAAAGGCCCATTCTTGGCAAAAAACTGCCGCAGAACGACGTGAAACTTCCCCGCAAAATGCAGGCAAGACTTCTTTTGCTAGGCAAGAACCTGCTATACTTTAAGAATTGGGACGCGCGACTTTCGCTGCGCGCTTGGGGAGACTAAATTAAGAGTATGAGACCGAATTTTACATTGTCGCTTTCGTTTAGCGGTATCCAACTCCTGCATCGGCAGGCGAATGGTTGGGGACGCGTCGGCGATGTCGATTTATCCACCGAAGATTTAGCAGGTGATCTTACGGCTTTGCGCGCCAAAGCCGATGCACTTGGTGGTGGATCTGTCGAAACCAAGGTCATCATCCCAGATGAACAAATCAAGTATTTGAGTGTCGATGCAACCGGGCTTGATCAGGCTGAGTTGCAGACCGCCGTGTTGGATGCGCTGGATGGCGCGACGCCCTATGCGGTGAACGAGCTTGAGTACGATTTTGCGAACGTAAACGGTAGTGTTCAAATCGCAGCCGTGGCCAAAGAAACGCTTCAAGAGGCAGAAGCTTTTGCTACCGAGCATGGGTTCACGCCGCTCGGTTTCGTCGCAGCGCCGACAGCCGAGAAATTTCCTAAAGAGCCAAATTTCGGCCAAAGTAGTTTGGCAAAGTCACAAGGCAGGCCAGCGCTTGTCACCGACAATGCGCCCGCGATCGCAACTGGCGATGCGATTCCTGTACCGCCTAAAGCTGTCGTTCCTGAACCGGTACCTGAGGTGGTTGAACAAGCCGCTGTGCCAACACCCGGCTTTTCCTCGCGCCGCGCGGTGCCTGAACCAGAGGCGCCTGTTCGCGCCCCTATCGTGCCGCCCGTCGCAACGCCGCCGCAACCCGCTCCCAGCCTGAATGGTGCAGTTCGCCAGAAAGACGTTAGCCCAGTTCCAAATACAGAGCCGGTTGTGCCGACCACTGCACCGCCTGTCTCTGCAAATGCGCCGCAAATCACAGGCCGATCACAAGCCGCGCTTGATGAACAAGACATCAATGCTAACCTAGGGGCACTGCGCCCGGGCGCCGCCGCTGATACATCTGCTCTCGATGATGTGCCCCCGATGCCAAGTGGTTTTGCTGCAGCGCCAAGACCAGCCGCGCTAAATGGCGCAGCGGATGGCGCGCCAATGGCAGATTTGCGAGCACCTGTCGCAAAGCAAATACCGGCGACCAAAACGATAGACACGCCCAACCGTTCAAGCGAAGCCGCTGCAAAAGCAGCCGCGCTCGCAGGAACCATTGGCAGCGCAACGCTTGCTGGTGGGCGCGCTGTGTTTGCCAAGGCGCTCACACGCAAACCAAAGCCAGAAGCAGTCGCTGAGCCCGATGTCCAAGCCGATGTCGCATCTCCACAAGAAGACGAAAAGCAGCGCATGACAGTGTTCGGTGCGCGCAAGCCAAAGAAAAAAGCAGCGCCAATCCCTGTGGGCGGCAAACCTCGTTTTCTAGGCCTGATCCTGACGGCGATCTTGTTGCTATTTCTTGTATCAGTCGCAGCTTGGGCCTCTGTCTTTTTAGATGACGGGCTCGCCCGTTTCTTTGGCGGCGGTGAGCGCAATCGCGCGATTGCGGAACTGCCAAACCCGAATGCAGAACCTGAGGCAGAAGAGCTTATTGAACTTGCCTCGCTAGAGACTGGCGTCGACGATATCCTAGTAGAAGACCTGCCAGCGGACCAATCTGGACTAACGCAAGTACGCCCAGAGCCGACAATCATTTCACCCGAAGAAGCCGCTGCAAAATATGCTGCGACGGGCATTTGGCTTGCAACGCCTCCGCAGCCTCAAAACCCGGCAAATATTGCGCTTGACGATGTCTATCCGGCGTCAATCGACGCGCGGATAAATGGGCGGGATGCTTTCGCGCTTGCACCGCTAAAGACCTCGCGCGACGTCTTGCCGAACGGGATCGCAGCTCCGGCCACTTCGGATGAAAATTTCGCCTTTGATGACAACGGCTTGGTCATCCCAACTCCTGAAGGCGCTCTTACGCCAGAAGGCGTTTTGGTATTTCTGGGGCGCCCTGCGCGCGTACCCCCAGCGATCCCTGAGCGCCTTCGTCAAGCACGCTTGGCCGCAGCGGAAAACCCTGCCTCGATTACAAACGATGAGGATACACTTGTTGCTGTGTTGCGCCCACGCGCTCGTCCAAACGGTTTGGTTGAGAGCACAGAACGCACCCAACTCGGTGGCAAAACACGCGCCGAACTTGCTAAAGTACGCCCAAAGCTGCGCCCTGTCCTTGAAAAAGAAGTTGCAGAGGTCGAAGCGGCCGAAGCCCCCGCAACGCGCCTTGCAGTTGCCAGCTCGCGAAAACCAAATGCGAGACCGCGAAACTTTGCGCGTACCGTCAACCGAGCGCAACAACAGGCCGCGCGCCAACAGCAAGAGACGACCGCAACAACAGTCGCCGCTGTCGCGCCACGCACAGTTACGCCAAAAATTCCGTCAAGCTCGTCTGTGGCCAAGGCTGCAACCGTTAAGAACGCGATCAACCTAAGCCGCGTTAACCTGATTGGCGTTTATGGCAAACCATCCAGCCGCCGCGCATTGGTGCGACTGTCCAGCGGTCGCTACAAGAAAGTCAAAGTAGGTGATCGGGTTGACGGCGGCCGCGTTGCCGCAATTGGCGAGGGTCAACTGGTCTATACGAAGAGCGGGCGCAACGTGACGCTTCGGATGCCAAAAGGATAAAGGCGCCCGAACCCGAGCGCCTTTTCTTTCTACGAGAGCCTGAAATTACTCAGCAGCCAATTCGCCTGCATCGATTTGTTCTTGCTCAATCGATTCAAACAACGCTTTGAAGTTTCCTTCGCCAAAGCCATCATCGCCTTTGCGTTGAATGAATTCGAAAAAGATCGGTCCAATCACCGTTTTTGAGAAAATCTGCAAAAGGATCCGCGTCTCACCGCCATCAACAACGCCTTCGCCATCGATAAGGATACCGTGCGTTTTCATGCGATCAATGGGTTCTTCGTGATCCACAACGCGTGTCTTGCTCAAATCGTAATATGCATCAGGCGGACCCGGCATGAACTTGATCCCACGCGAGGCGATTTCGTCCGTCGCATCATAAATATCCTTAGCACCCACAGCGATATGTTGAATGCCCTCGCCGTTGTACTTTTTCAGATAGGCTACGATCTGGCCCGTTTCACCACGATCTTCGTTGATCGGGATGCGGATACGTCCACAAGGGGAGGTTAACGCGCGACTGTAAAGACCCGTGAATTTCCCCTCGATATCGAAAAAGCGAATTTCGCGGAAGTTGAACAAGCCACTATAGAACGCAAACCACTTGTCCATGTTACCTTTGAACACGTTGTGCGTGAGGTGATCGAGGTAAGCGAAACCAACGCCTTCGGGATTTGCACGACCGACCCATTCAAATTCTTCATTGTATGGCGACGTCGCCCAATAGTTTTCGATGAAATAGATCAATGAGCCGCCAATCCCAACGATTGCTGGCACATCCATGGTTTTGTCATCGCCTTCATAGGGCGTCGCACCTTTGGCGACGGCATGGTCAAATGCGTGCTGTGCGTCGACAACCCGCCACCCCATCGACGGCGCGCAAGGACCATGTTCTTCGATAAATCGTGCACCAAAGCTCCCTGCTTCAGCGTTGATAATGTAGGTGATGTCCCCTTGCTGCCAAAGCTCAATGGCTTTGGTCTTGTGCGTTGCGGTGTGGGTATATCCCATTTTAGCAAATAGATCGCGAAGCTCTTGCGGCTCGGGATGTGCAAATTCAACGAATTCGAACCCGTCTGTTCCTGCTGGGTTTTCATGTGTAATCGTTGCGCGCGGTGCGTCGTGTGGAAATGGTCCCATGGATGGAACTCCTTCATAAGGTTGAGATCGATTGCTCTTGAAGCGAAATTAGCGCATAAAGAATGCGAAATGCGCGCGTTCTTCACTCACATACACCTATATCTCGCGTAGTTTTCGCACCCACGTGACACAATTTGAGAAATTTCCGCATGCTTGATGATGTCGACAAGAAGTTGCTCGCAGCGCTACAGCGTCATGCCAATTCTACTGCGCAAGAATTGAGCGATGCTCTCAACATGTCAGCAAGCCAGGTTGGGCGCCGTCGCCAAAGGCTCGAAACCGAAGGGTATATCACATCCTACCGTGCACATTTGGATGCCCAACAAATCGGCCTTTCGGTACAAGCCTTTGTACAGGTTCAACTAAGCTCGCATGGCCCAGAGCAAGCGAGCAGTTTTGCGCGGCTAATCGAACTACAAAGTGAAATAACAAGTGCTTGGACACTCACGGGTGATGCTGACTATTTGTTACGAATATACTGTTATGATCTCTCTGCGCTTAACAGCCTTATACACGACATTATCCTTCCCCACCCGGCGGTTGCGCGCGTCCAAAGCCAGATCGTCATGGATCAGCTTAAGCAAGACGCTCCGCTTCCAACTTAATCGCCAAGGACATCCGCATGGAAAGCTTCCTCTTTTCCGCTTCTATCTATCTTGGCGCTGCCGTTTTAGCAGTCCCCGTCGCCACGCGTTTGGGCTTGGGTTCCGTTCTTGGCTATCTCGCTGCGGGGATATTGATCGGACCAGTGCTGGGGCTTGTGGGAGCAGAAACCAAAGAAATCCAACATTTCGCCGAATTTGGCGTGGTGATGATGCTCTTTCTTATTGGTCTCGAACTCGAACCGCGCGCACTCTGGGATATGCGCCATCGCCTACTTGGGCTGGGTGGATTGCAAATTACGCTGACGACATTGGCATTTATGGTCGGCGGCATGGCATTCGGGCTGGGCTGGTCGGTTGCGCTTGCGGTTGGCCTAATCTTCGCGCTTTCGTCAACAGCGATTGTTCTTCAAACGCTCAGTGAAAAAGGTCTTATGCGCACAGGTGGCGGGCGGGCCACGTTTTCGGTTCTGCTCACCCAAGATATCGCCGTTATTCCAATCCTCGCGCTATTGCCGCTACTTGCCCTGCCCAAAGTGCTAACGTTGAATGCAGATGGATCAATAGATCGCCATCTTGGTGATGACCACTCAGCGGCGCATGGATCACTGAGCCTTGTTGCGGACCTGCCGGGTTGGGGCGTTACACTGGTTACAATGGGCGCGATTGGTGCGATCTTCTTTGCGGGTATTTTCCTAGCCCGGCCTGTTTTTCGCTTTATCCACGCCGCTCATTTGCGCGAAATGTTCACCGCTTTGGCGTTGCTCATCGTCGTTGGAATTTCCTTTTTGATGATGCTCGTCGGTCTTTCGCCAGCGCTTGGCGCTTTTCTTGCGGGCGTCGTTTTGGCCAACTCGGAATTCCGTCATGAATTGGAAACTGACATTGAACCCTTCAAGGGTCTGTTGCTCGGGCTCTTTTTCATCACCGTTGGTGCCGGCATCAACTTTGCCGTACTCATGCATGATCCCAGCAGCATAATTCTTCTCACAATAGCCGTCATTTTGATCAAGGCATTCGTGCTCTTCGCACTCAGCTATATCTTTAAAATACGAGGCACGGATCGCTGGTTATTCACCCTCGGACTTGCCCAAGCCGGTGAATTTGGCTTCGTACTTACTGCGTTTAGCGTCGCCCAGAATGTCATCCCGATTGCCCTGTCTGAGCGGATTTTACTGATCATCGCGCTTTCAATGCTCGTCACGCCGCTCTTCTTCATCTTGATGGATATCATCAGCAAACGCTTGCCAGCCGCAGCGCAAGACATGCAGGCGGATGAAATCGACGAAGATGGGCCGGTTATCATCGCAGGCGTTGGCCGCTTTGGTCAGATCGTGAACCGTTTGGTGGGATCGGTTGGTTTCAAAACAGTTGTGATCGATCACGATATGGACACCATTGATTTGATGCGCCGCTTTGGTTTCAAAGGTTTCTTTGGCGATCCAACACGACCGGACATGTTGCGCGCAGCGGGGCTCGCACAGGCGCGTGTGTTGGTCGTTGCTTTAGATGATCCTGAGGCAACCCTGAAACTTGTGACCCATGCGCGCAAAGAACGCCCTGATCTACATATCATCGCCCGCGCACAAGATCGGAGCACTGTGTTTCGGTTGTATCAGGCAGGCGCGAATGATATCGTGCGTGAGATGTTCGACAGCTCATTGCGCGCGGGTCGCTATGTTTTGGAGAATATCGGCTTGTCAGAGTTTGAGGCTGCCGAGGCTGAAAAGGCCTTTTTTCACCATGATCGACATGCGGTACGTGAATTGGCACGCGTTTGGAACCCAGACATCAGTTCCGGCGACAACGCGGCCTATATTGCACGTGCAAAAGAGT
>NZ_JBDWVM010000321.1:0-5134 GCF_039984035.1 Planktotalea sp.
GTGGTCTTTGCCTCAGGCGCAGAGATCGTGATGGTTGGCCTCGACGTCACCCACCGCATTCTTTGTCGCGCCGAAGACTTTGATACGCTGGAACAATCCGCTCCCGAACTTGGCGGTAAGATCAATGACATGAGCAGGTTCTATCTGCATTTCTACACGACGGTGGGGAAACACGACGGTTGCTCATTGCACGATCCGGCAGCTGTGATCGCGTGCACCCACCCTGAGCTTTTCACGCCGCGCTCGGTTCCTATTACCGTGTCCTGTAAGGGAGAAACCTCAGGAGCGACGATTTTGGCCAGCGATGGACGATCAACAACAGAGGTTTTGATGGCGGTAGAGGCAGAGCGCGTCAAACAACAGTTTATGAACGCGTTCAAAGCACTACATTAACAACGGCATATTTTTTCGGTTAGACGCAAATTCCCGCTTGTATCCCCTGCCCCTTCGGGGATATCCCCGTCGGCGGAGACGTGGCCGAGTGGTCGAAGGCGCTCCCCTGCTAAGGGAGTAGGCCCGGAAGGGTCTCGAGGGTTCGAATCCCTTCGTCTCCGCCACCCCGACCTTTGTCGGGACTTAAAAAAATCACTTCAAAATATTAAAATTCCAACATCAGCGAAAATGAATTTGGCGGTTTTGACCTGACTAATCGTTTGTACCAATGTGATGTTCAGAAAACGACACAGCTAGGCGTATTTTTGATAGCCGCGTCGGTACAAACACTGTTAGCAAAGGGGTGGGTCGGCGATGGCGTCGCCAGCACTTTGTGCAAAACCCTTTTCACCATCCTGAACGCCGGGATCTTGCTTTGTCGTTTGAGCGATGGAGGGGATTTCGGCTCCTTTCCTGAACATGCTCAAACGCTTGTTAGGAGTAGGTCTGATGGAACGTCCACAACACTACCGTTTTCACCAGGGTCAAAAGACCCTTCCTTTTACTGATGCTGAATATGAAGCGCGTCTTGCCAAGCTACGTAGGCAGATGGCCGAGATGGGGATCGATGCCTGTGTGCTGACCTCAATGCACAACATCGCTTATTATTCCGGTTTTCTCTATTGCGCGTTCGGGCGCCCCTACGCGCAAGTGGTGACCGCGCGCGAGACAGTGACGATGAGCGCTGGCATCGATGCGGCTCAACCTTGGCGCCGTGGATATGGCGACAATATCACATACACGGATTGGCAAAGAAACAACTACTGGCGCGCGGTCCTTTCGATCACAGGCGCTGGCAAAGTTATCGGATACGAAGGCGATCACCTCTCTATTCAACAGATGGGATTACTGAGCGAATTTCTTACCCCGTCAGACACCGTAGACATTGCGCCAAGCACAATGCGGCTACGGATGCACAAATCCGACGCAGAAATCGCATTGATCCGCGCAGGTGCAGCTACGGCGGACGTTGGGGGCTATGCGATTAAAGACGCTATCAAGGCTGGCGTTCGTGAAATCGACGTGGCGATGGCAGGCCGCGACGCGATGGAGCTGGAGATTGCACGGCGTTATCCTGATGCAGAATATCGTGACACATGGGTTTGGTTCCAGTCCGGGATCAATACCGATGGCGCGCATAACCCTGTGACAGGGCGCGTTCTGGAACGCGGGGACATCCTGAGCCTCAACACATTTCCGATGATTTCGGGCTATTACACCGCATTGGAGCGCACCCTATTTGTTGAAGAGGTTGACGCCGCCAGCTTGAAAATTTGGGAGGCCAACGTCGCCGCGCATGAATACGGGATGAGCCTGCTAAAGCCAGGCGTGTCTTGTGCGCAGCTTACCCAGAAGATCAACGACTTCTTTGCCGAACGCGATCTGCTGCAATATCGCACCTTTGGCTATGGCCATTCCTTTGGTGTGCTAAGCCATTACTACGGGCGCGAGGCAGGTTTGGAGCTGCGCGAAGATATCGATACGGTTCTGGAGCCGGGCATGGTGATCTCAATGGAGCCAATGTTGACCATCCCCGACGGGCAACCGGGCGCTGGCGGATATCGCGAGCACGATATTCTGGTCATCTCGGAGGACGGTAACGAAAACATCACGGGTTACCCTTACGGGCCAGAGTTTAACGTGGTTGGCTAGTCCAAACATATCGAAGTGAGCAGCTTTGATTGCTCACTTCCCACCGTCTTGGCCACGGGGCTATTCCGCGATATCTTCGGCCCAGAGTTCGGGTTTTTCTTCGATAAAACGCTGCATGAGCGCGGTGCAATCCGGATCATCCGCCACAATCACTTCCACGCCTTTTGAGCGCAGGAAATCTTCGTTTCCGCCAAAGGTGGTGTTTTCCCCGATGACGACACGTGGGATGCCGAATTGAATGATCGTACCAGAACACATCATGCAAGGGCTGAGCGACGTATAAAGCGTCGTGTCGCGATAGGTCTTTTGGCGGCCCGCCTTGCGCAGCGCGTCCATTTCCCCATGGGCAATTGGATCGCCTTGCTGCACACGCTGGTTGCGGCCTTGCGCGACAACCTCGCCGCCGCGCGCCAAGACAGACCCAATCGGGCAACCGCCTTCGTCAAATCCAGCTTTCGCTTCATCATAGGCAGTGCGTAGCAATCGAATGTCGTCTTCGTTCATACCGGACCTTCCTTCAATATCGGGCCATCATAATAGGGCAAGTGATCCACGCTTGGCGTCCATAGACCGCTCGTTTGTAACTGGTCCATATGATCGGCGATTTCATCTAATGTGGCAAACCAAACATCTTTAGTGGCGCGAGTCTTTTCGATCCAAGCCTCTACCTGTTTCCAACGCGCAAGGCGCCCTGTCAGGAAAGGGTGAACAATCAGCATAAAGAACCCGCCCGCGTCATATTGCGCCTCAAACTCTTCCCAAAATCCTGAAAGCCCATGTGAGGGCCCCGCGACGGGCATCATATAACCAATCTCATCGTAATGGGCGAAGGGCGGCCAATCATCCGTGCCCCAATGCACCGGCATTTCATAAAGGGACCCCTGCCCTGTCTTGAGCTGATATGGAATGTCGTCGCCCATCATGGAGCTGTCATACCGCATGCCGTGTTCGATCATTAGATCGACCACCTCTTGCGTGATGTTGTAAACGGGCGCGCGATATCCCCGTGGTTTTTGTCCGCAAATCCGTTGATGCACCTCAAGGGTTCGCTCGAACCAGCCCCGTTGCGCGCCGTGCGTTTTGATCGGATCCTCGTGCAGATAGCCGTGATGACCAATCTCATGCCCGTCTTTCAAAATGGCCTCCGCCACATCGGGATAGGTTTCTAAACACCAACCGGGGATGAAAAAGGACTGCTTCAATTCCAGACGTCGGTAAGTATCCAAAATACGCGGGAGCGCCACCATCGGGCCATAGCGCCCCATAGATATAGGGTAGAGCCGTTCATGGCTGTCCTCAGGTTTGGCGATATGAATGAGGCTATCGGCATCCATATCAAACGTGATCGCGCAGGCGCATTTCGCGCCATTGGGCCAAGGGATCGGGTTGCGTATCATGTTTGATTCAGCACGTGGGCACTGGCCGTATCCCACGACAGCCATATGGTATCGCCGCTGTTCAAATCGAACTTGGACAATTCGCGTTCCTGCATTTGCACTTTGAATTCCTGACCTTGCGCGTCTTCCAAAAAGAGCGTCACCATCGAGCCGACGAATTCTTCGGAAATCAATTTGCAGCTTGCTTTGTTATCGCTCTCAGGTTCGCCCAAAGAAATGTGGACCAGATCAGCAGAGATGACAAAGCTGGCGCTGTGCCCCTCAACCAACTGCACAGTGTTGGTTGGCACGGTGAACTCACCCGTGGCTGTCGTGATACGGGCGCTATCGTCGCTTAACGCCTGCACCTTGCCTGACAGGATGTTATTGCGGCCCACAAATTCAGCGACAAATTGGTTGGCGGGGGCGCGGTAGATGTCCTTTGGTGTGCCAATCTGAGCAATTTCACCCTTCCCCATAATGATCACGCGATCGGCCATGGCAAAGGCTTCCGATTGCGAATGGGTGACATAGACAAAGGTGATGCCAAGCTCACGCTGTAAATCGGTCAAAACAGCCTGCATACGGATCACGAGGTGGGCATCCAGCGCCGACAGCGGTTCATCCAGCAACAGAATTTGCGGCTCCATCACCAACGATCGGGCAAGCGCCACGCGTTGTTTCTGGCCACCTGACAGGGTTGAAATATCGCGATCCGCAAACTCCAAAATGCCCATCTTATCAAGCCATTTGCGCGCGCGTTCCTTGCGTTCACCCGCCTCGACACCGCGCATCTTCAAGCCAAATTCGACATTTTTCTGAGCAGACAAAAACGGGAAAAGCGCCAAGGATTGCCACACCAACGGCGTGTCGCGTTCATGGGGGGCCACATCATTCATTACCCGATCATTGAGGCGAATTTCGCCCACGGTCGGGGCTTCAAGCCCTGCCAGCATACGCAAGGTTGTCGTCTTGCCGCAGCCGGACGGGCCCATGATAGCCAGAAACTCGCCCTCGCGGATTTCAAAGTCGAGCTGTTTGACAGCCACGAAAGAGTCAAAGTGTTTTTCTACTTTATCAAAGACAACGAGAGGTGCGCTCATGATCGGATGCTTTTCAGTTGGCGGCTGGCAAAGAAGAGTTGTGCCAAGACGACGAGGGTCATGGAAATGAGGAACACAAAGGTGCCGATGGCATTGACCTGTGGGTCGATGTTGCCCTGCACGATTTCAAGAATGATCACTGGCAAGGTTTTGTTGAGGCCCGAAACAAACCAAGAGACGGCGAATTCGTCGAAGGAAACAGCTGCCGTAAGAAAGAGCGCCGATGCAATCGCCGGTTTGCAAAAGGGAACGATTACATGGCGCATGGTTTGCCATTCCGAGCCACCAAGGTTCCAAGCCGCAGCTTCCAAATCAGGGTCCATTTGGTTCAGGCGCAAGCGGATCACAGCCATAGCAAAGGGCGCGGTCAGCACCGAATGTGCGATGATGATCGAATAAAGCTGTCCAGACATTCCAATCTTGGAAAACCATGCCAGCATGGCCAAGGCCATGATGATTAATGGAATGGTCGGCGGCAAAAGGATCAGTGCGAGGTAAGGCCCCTTGAAACGGAAGTTATACCGAAAATCAGAATAGGCGGTGCAAAATCCGAGGAACGTCGCGATCAGC
>NZ_JBDWVM010000322.1:0-7365 GCF_039984035.1 Planktotalea sp.
GCCAAGCGCAAAATACGGCGTCTTTCAAAGCGGCGTTAAACTTGGGATTTCAGCATGAAGGGACATGGCGCAATGCCGCTGTTGTTGACGGCTGGCAACGTGACATTGCGTGGTTCTCGATTTTGAAGGCTGAGTGGCCAATCCGACGCGCCGCGTTTGAGACGTGGCTAGCAGAGGGCAATTTCGATGCTGAGGGTCGTCAGAAAGAACGCTTGCTGGTGCCTTGAATTTACTGCTGTGTAATGCGGACGTCATCAAAGGCGACTTGGGACGTTCGATTGACGCTGCTGGGCCGGTATATCCCGAACTTGATATAGGGTAGGGCGCAGGGGGCAAAATCGACGGGTGCGCGATCGACGAGAAGATCGTCGTTTATGAAAACGCTTGTCCACGCATAGCCAGGCCCACGCGTGTCAAAATGGATGCGGAACTGAGTGGGTTTACCGTAGAGCGATTTGACCAAAATGGATTTGTTGTAAATTGAGCGGCGTTTACCTTTTCGAGTGATCTCTGTCCCGTTGAATTTGACGCCTTTTAGCCCCTCGATTTGCAGCTTTCCGCGATGCATACGCATCACCAAAGGTGAAACCGAATTGCAGGTTTCCGACCAATTGTGAATTTTGAAGAAGTCTTCTTTTTCGCCGCGAAATCCTTCAGTGAAGGTGGCCTCGAACTCGATGACGTTCAAGCGACCAAGCGCCATCCTGCCAATTTGGGTAATTTCTGCCCGCTCAACATGAGCAGAACCACGTCCTCTGTTGTCGTCAGTTTGGCACGCACCGACCTGACCTTTGTGTACTGTAAACAGTAGTTTTGTGTCGGCCCCACCTTGCACCCATTTCGCGGCCTCTATGCCGGTCACGGGTTCAGGCATTCCGCAGATTGCATAGAATGTGTCATTCCAATCGCTGTCAGTGTAGGTCGGCTCTGCCTGCGCCATCGCGCCTTGGGGTGCGAGAACGATAAAAAGGGCCGCTTTCGCAAGGAATGTGCGTAGGGTCATCGGTTTACTGCTGCTGCTTGGGCTTTGGCCCGTTTTGTGACTGCTTTTCTGAAAATATTAATACTGCAGCGACACTCGATCAAGCAGGATTAGGTGGCTTGAAACAGTTTGCGATAGTCCATGGGCGATGTGTGAACCGTGCGTAGGAAAGCGCGACGCATGCGTTCAACGTCTTGGAACCCGCTATCGCGCGCGATGGATTGGATGCTGTTTTGTGTGGTCATCAATAAATCGCGGGCAATGTCGATACGTTGGATTTCGATGGCCTTGGCGGGAGAGAGACCGATAATTTGGCTGTAGCGACGTGAGAAATTTCGCGGACTCATGCCGCAGAATTCCGCCATGTCCTCGACTGAAATTTGCGTGGTGATGTTGGATTTGATCCAGTCGTGCAGCGCAGTAAAGCGCCCCGTTGTGTCGCGCGCTTGGCGGTTTAACTCAGGGCTGAACTGGGATTGCCCACCCGCGCGCATCATCGGCGTGACGAGCGAGCGGGCCATATTGATCGCAGATTGCTTGCCTAAATCTTCTTCAATTATCGACAGCGCCATATCGATGCCCGCAGTGATACCTGCAGATGTCCAGAACTTCCCGTCTTTGACAAAGATCGGATCAATTTCGAGCCTAACTAGGGGAAATAGCCGTGTAAGATCATCGCAATCTTCCCAATGGGTGACGGCACGGCGACCATCAAGCAGGCCAGTCGCAGCAAGCAACAAGGCGCCGGAGCAAATCGAACAGACCCGCTTGGCGCGATTGGCCAATTGGGCGATGTCATCGACAAGCTTGGGATCGTGGGTCGCAGGCAGCGCGCCATCTCCGCCGACGATGATCACTGTGTGAATGTTGGCGTCGGAACTCAACCAATGGTCCAACGGTTCCGTTGGAATAGGAAGGATCGTATTGGTTTCAACCTGTCCGCCTTGAGCAGAGAGAACATGGGTTTGATAGGCGTTCACCTTTGCGCCTGCCTCGCGTGCATGGGTGAATACCTGAAGCGGCCCGACGAGGTCCAAAAGGACAATGTCGTGGTAAGCCACGAATAAGACGTTTCGCACGGGCGGTGTATTAGGTTTGGCATAAATCGCTGTCATCTTGTCATTTATGCCAGCGCTGGAATTGATAGTACAGGGGTGGAATTTCAACATGAGGTAGAGCAAATGAGAACGCTTGGTGCGATGGTTTTTCCGGGGTTTCAAACACTGGACTATTTTGGGCCGATTGAAATGCTTGGCAGCATGCGCGATGAGATAGAGCTGGTAACTGTCGCGCAGACCTTAGACCCAGTACCAAGCGTACATGGTCAAAGGATCGTTCCGGACCGTATTTTGTCCGAGAAGGACGATTACGATTTGCTTTTTATCCCGGGTGGGGATGCGGCGCTGGAGCTGGTGGACGATAGCGAAACGATGGATTGGATCAGGCGCGCCTCTGACAATGCAGAGCGTGTCATGGCGGTTTGCACAGGTACGATTTTATTAGGGATCGCTGGAATTTTGGACGGGCGCAAGGCCACGACGAACAAGATTGATTTTACGGCGACTGTACCGCTAGCGCCGAAAGTCGACTGGGTCAAACAGGCGCGATGGGTTGAAGATGGCAAGTTTTTCACATCATCGGGCGTGTCTGCGGGTATGGACATGTCGCTTGCGGTTCTTGCGGATTTGTTCGGCATTGACGCTGCGAGAGAGATGGCCGTTGGCTGCGAATACACATGGCACGAAGATGCCCAGCGTGATCCGTTTGCGACGTTGGCAGGGCTTATTTAGTTTTGATCTTGGGGGGAGCTGTGCGGTTTCAACGTATGTATGTTGAAATAGCCCAATAGTTTTCGCCACTGCTAGCGATCTTGCGCCAACCATTGCGCTTAAGCTCACGGGCGATCAGACGGTTCATGATACCATGACCGAGGAGCAGTGTCGTTTCATCCTCTTTCGTGTCTGCAATGAGCCTTTCCGCGCACCGTTTCGCGCGGGTTTTTGCGCCGCGGATGTGTTCGCCGTTTTGGGAAAAACCAAACAACCAAGTGATGCGAAATAGAATGCACCATGTGAAGAAAGTGAGGTTTGGCCGAGCCCATGTGAGAAAGGGCAGGGCGGATTCCGTGAAGTCAGGATCAATCGTTGTTTTTTCGCTCAGGCCGAGCTTTTCGATGGAACCAATCGCGCGGGGCAGTTCGCTGCAAAAACCGCGCGAGCAGGTCTGAGCGAGTTCGAGAGCCGCTTCGCTTGGTTCACTATCTGCCGCGAGATCGGCCTGTTCATAGCGTGCAACAATGTCACCTACAGCCCTCGCAGACATGCGTATTTTCTTAAGATCGTCGAGGTCCAGTTCCGGCTGACCGTGCCGCATGATAATGATTTGCATCGTAACTTAGGTGTCCCAAACGACGGGCACACTCAGAGGGCCACGGAAGGCCCAGCCGCCAAATTCGGTGTTACCGTTCAACCGCATATTGCGCAGCGATCTGAACACGCTTGGCAGGACAACATCGGCGATCAAAGCGCGTGAGGCCCATGCCCCAGCACAGAAATGCGGACCCGCGCCAAAGGCGATGGATTTACTGCTGTCTTGGGTGAGGTCGAATATATCAGGGCGTGCAAAATTGCGTTCATCGCGATTGCCTGACCCAAACATGAAAAAGACGCGTTCGTCCTTTTTCAACGTGATGCCGTGTACCTCAAAATCTTGCGCCATTTGGCGGGGGCTCATGCCAATGGGAGATTGCCAGCGGGTGTATTCGTTAAATGCATCCATCCAATTTGCCTGCCCCGAGTTCAGCAAAGCCAATTGATCAGGATGGGTGAGCAGCGCCCAAATCATGCCTGCAATCACATCGCGCGGTTCATTTTGACCACCCGAGATGGCGAGCTTTATGTTGGCGCGGATTTGATCCATCGATAAGCCCGCTTGATATTGCACTGACAAAAGCGAGGAATCGGGCGCGTCTTTAAGCACAGCGAGCCGCGCGTCAATGTGTGCATCGATAGAGGCGGTGCAGTCATTGCAGTTGGCTTCAATAGCGCGGTCGCCTGCATAATTTGCGCAACCATCGATGATACCTTGGCTGGTGCGATCCATTTCCTGCCAAGTCATATTCGTCAGGCCCGTCAGCGCGCGCAAGGCTTCACCGCTGAGTTCCTTTGCAAGGGTGACCATGTCGATTTCACCAAGCGGCAAGACGCGTTCCAAAATGGTGCTCGTGAAATTTTCGAAGTCTTGCATCCAAAGGTTTTTGACGGTTTTGGGCGACACCGTGGGAAAGATCGCACGCCGTTCGCTCATGTGCGCATCGCCATCTTTGCGCATCATGTTTTGGCCGATCAGTTGGGTCATCAACCCCTCGGGTTGGTTCGATGAGAAAAAGTCGATCTTCTTTTCAAGGGCGAAAATATCATCGCGCCGTGAAATCAGCGTTGCGCCCAGCTCAGGCACAAATGCGACGGGGGCTTCTGCGCGCATCGTTTTGAGATCGGGATAGGGATCGCGCCAGAAGGCATCGAGCGAGATGTGATAGATTGGTGGTTTCATTGCAAACGCTCCTGCCAAACGCTGGCCTTACAAAACTATCGCGTAAAGGAGATGCACTTGCAACGAGACCAAGCTGAATCGTTCGATCCCAGAGTTGGCTAAAACGGGATTAAGCCGATTTGACTCTATCTTGAAGCTTGATTGCAAACGCGATGCGTGGCTTTGGCAGGCTATTTATTGGTGAGCAGAACATCGTCAAAGACGATTTGCGAGGTCCGCGACACGCCGCCGGGGCGATAAATGCCGATCTTTGCGTAGGGCTTTGCACAACTGGCGTAGTCAATACGCGCGTCTTTCACGAGTTGTTTGTTGTTGAGGTAAACATCGAGCGTGCCGCGATCGACACCGCGTGCGTCAAAGACAACGCGAAACTTGGAAGGCTTACCAATCAGCTTTTTGATCTTCGTCGTCTTGCGATAAACAGAGCGGTGCTTGCCCTGCTTTTCGAGAATACCGTTTTGAACGCGAACCCCTTGAAGCGTGAGAACCTGCAACTTGCCCTTATGCATTTTCATCATAAGGGGCGGGGACGCGTTGCAGGTTCTGGACCAGTTGTGAATCTGAAAAAAGGTTTCACGTTCGCCGCGAAACCCGTCGAGGAAGGTCGCTTCGAATTCAATGGTATTCACTTTCCCAAGGCTGATCCCGCCATGCTGCGAGAGTTCTGCACGCTCCCAAAAAGCTGCGCGATGACGGGCTTGGTTGTCGGTGGAACACGTCCCAACCTGACCCTTTTGCAAGGTGAAAAGTAGCTTTCGATCCTGCCCCTTTTGCACCCAAGCGATGCTATCTTTGCCGCCCTTGGGTTCGGGTAAACCACAGCCTGCTTTTAGCGTCGCGTTCCAGTCGGTATCTGTGTAGGTCGGGTTCGCGCCTGCCGTGCTTGCCGTCAATAGGAGGGCGAAAGAGGCGAGGGAATTGATAAGGAAACTGCGCAAGGTCATGGTGTTAACAAAAGCCTGTCTATTGATGTCTGCCGAAATGTTTTTCGGCAAAGGTATCATGTCAGGGCGTTTGCGCTAGTCAGGAAATTTGCGGGGCTAGTGCTGGTCGTAATCGACCGTCACATCGTCACTGAGCGCAAAAGACTGGCAGCTTAATACGAAGCCTTGTTCAACCTCGTAGTCTTCCAGCGCGTGGTTGGTCACCATTTCAACCTCGCCCTTGATCACTTTGCATTTGCAGGTCGAACAGACACCGGCCTTGCAGGCGAAGGGTGCATCAAGGCCACCGTCGAGCGCTGCGTCGAGGACCGATTGATCCTTTGTCAATGGAACCGAACGCGCGGTGCCGTCCATGATGACGGTTGCTTCACCGAGTTGCGTTTGAGTCTGCTCTGACTTGGCTTTGCGCTTCAAGCGACCGGGTTGAGAGGAGGCAAACAGTTCGAATTTGATTTGTTCTTTATTGAGGCCATATTCCTTGAGCGCAGTGGCGATGCTTATCATCATCGGTTCTGGGCCGCAGATAAACGCGGTGTCGACGGTCTTGATATCGATCCAATACTCAAAAAGAGCCGCGCATTTTGCTTCATCAATGCGGCCTGTGAATAGGTCGATTTCTTGCGCGTCGCTTTCTAGAATATGGATGATATTGAGACGGCCCATGTAGTTGTTTTTGAGGTCTTCCAGTTCCTCACGGAACATGATCGTGTTCACGCCGCGGTTGGCATAGACCAAGGTCATTCGGCTGTGCGGCTCACAATCGAGGGTGGTTTTCAGGATCGACAAGATTGGCGTGATGCCAGAGCCGCCCGCAAAGCACAGATAGGTTTTAGCCTGATTAGGGTCTAGTTCCGTATGAAATTTGCCCATTGGCTCCATGGCATCCAGTGTCATTCCCGCGCTTAACGCGTCATTGGCCCATGTGGAAAACGCGCCACCATCGACCTTCTTGATGCCAACCTGCAAGACGCCATCCTGTGGCGCAGAGCAGATCGAATAGGAGCGGCGAATTTCGGTGCCTTCGATCTCTCTACGAAAGGTGAGATATTGCCCCTGTGTGAAAGTGAAGGCGTCAGTGCCTTCGGTCTGTAAAGAGACAACAACAGCATCGCGGATGGTTTTGCGAACCTCGGTAACTTTAAGCGGATGAAAGCGCGCCATTTAGTGCCTCGTTAGATACATTTGAAATAGTCAAAAGGTTCCAGGCAGTCCAAGCAGCGCCATTGCGCTTTGCAGGGTGTGGAGCCGAATTGACTGATGCGGTTGAGATTGTTGGATTGGCAACGCGGGCACCGTTCGGGGCCGCCAGCAGCGCGTGGGGGGGCAATGCCATAGTCCTCAAGCCTTGCGCGTCCCTTGTCGGAGAGCCAATCGGTGGTCCAAGGCGGTGACAATTGTTGGCGAATGCGGGTTTTTTCGATTCCGTGTTTTTGCAGCGCGGTTTGGATGTCCAAAGAGATAACAGAGGTTGCAGGGCAGCCCGAATAGGTGGGTGTAACAGCAATTTCCAGCGTGTCGTCCTGCCACTCAACACCGCGCACGATACCCAGATCGACAACGGAAATCACGGGGATTTCAGGGTCGGGCACTTGATCGAGCCAGTCCCAGATTTGGTCAAGCGCTGCGCGCGTCATTTGAGCCACCTGATGAGCAAAGCGATCAACCCGATTAAGGCAAGCGCGACAACAGCAATAGCGATACCAGGCAAGATGCTTTGCGTTTTACCGCTGATCAACGCGGGTAGGATCGCAAAGGTCAGGGCTAGCGAAAGGGGTATCACCAATTTCAAAAGGCTTTTGTCATCATCTCCCGACATGTTACCAACTCGCTCCCGGATAGCCGCGTTGCAGCCATTGCATTTGGGTGAGGATATGGCCGAGATGTTCG
>NZ_JBDWVM010000323.1:0-16151 GCF_039984035.1 Planktotalea sp.
ATCGGGCGCATGTCGCTTACGCCCATGCTGTCGCCTAAGGGCCGCCTGATTGGGGATTTCACCGTTTCGTGCCTCGGCGAGCAAGAGTTCCAAGTGACCGCAAGCTATGGATCGCAAGCCTATCATATGCGTTGGTTCCAGCAGAATATGGAAGATGGCGTCACCCTTGAGAACGTCTCTGACAAGCACAATGGGTTTCAGATCGCAGGACCGAAAGCGCGAGAGGTGCTCGCCGCCTGCACGCGCACCGATATCAGCGACATGAAATTCATGGACGTGCAGCGTATGACCGTGGGCATGGCAGAATGCATCGTGCAGCGGGTCAGCTACACGGGCGATCTGGGCTATGAAATCTATTGTGATCTTCCCTCGCAGCGTCAACTCTGGTGGACCCTTTGGTCGGCGGGCGAACCGATCGGCATGCAACCCTTTGGCATGCGCGCTATGATGAGCTTGCGGCTCGATAAATTCTTCGGGTCCTGGCTGTCGGAGTTCTCACCCGATTACACCGCCGCTGAAACCGGCTTGGATCGTTTTATCAGCTTCAAGAAGAACACGGACTTCATCGGGCGCGCCGCAGCTGAGGAAGAGCGCAAAACGCCCCCTGCCCGTCAACTCTGCGCCTTTGAAGTTGATGCAGACAATGCCGATGTGGTGGCCTATGAGCCGATCTGGATCGACGGTGAAGTGCTTGGGTTCTGCACCTCTGGCGGCTATTCTCACACAGCGGGCAAATCGATTGCGCAAGCGCTTATTCCACGTGAGTTGGCGAAAGAAGGTTTAGAAGTGAACATTGAAATCCTAGGCGATATGCGGAAAGCGCGGTTGATTACGACACCTTTGTTCGACGCTGACAACGCACGGATGCGCGGTTGATGTCCACGACCTGTTTGCTGCCAGCCGCCGGTGCGTCATCGCGCATGCGCGGCGGCGACAAACTCCTTGAGGATGTGCATGGCGCGCCTTGCCTCGCGGTTATGGCGCAGCGCGCTTTGGCAGCGGGCATGGAGGTTATCGTAACGCTGCCTAGCGCCGATCATCCGCGTGCGCAGGCACTCACGGATCTGCCAGTGACAATGCTCGTCATTCCAGATGCGACCGCGCGTGGTATGTCCGCGTCTTTGGCCGAAGGCACACGGGCGATATCGCATGATGCAGAGGCATTGATGGTCCTGCCTGCGGATATGCCAAACATTACAGCCGACGACATGACACGCATGTTGGATCGGTTTCAGCGGGATCGGCCTAAACTGCTGCGCGCTCGCGCGCCCTCAGGACAACATGGGCATCCGATCCTCTTTTCGGCTGAATTACGGGATGAATTCGCCCATCTCAGCGGCGACACTGGTGCACAATCCATTGTGAGAAAACATCAAGCAGATATCGCATTCATCGACTTTGAGGATGAACGTGTAACGCTTGATCTGGATACGCCAGAAGACTGGGCCGCGTGGCGCGCGTCACTCTGACGGGAAAAGAACATCTTCTAACTGTGCCGCTTCGATCTGCGTGCGCGCAGCTGGGAAAGCGCTGACTGCGTCATCTTCCAGCTCAGGAAAGATGTGCAGCAATTCTGATCTATGCCGTTCGTCCATGGCCCCCGCACGCATATCATTGGGTTGATAGCTTTCTGACCAAGCACCGTCCGCCAAGACGATCTCATGTTGTTCAAACATGAAGTGGACGTAAGTGATCTCTTCCACGATGGATCGTTTCACACCTTCAAAACAGGTCAGAAGGTGGGCGGCAATCAACACTTCGTCCATGTCGAACCATTGGCGGATTTGATCGTTGTTTAGCAACATTCGGTGTTGGGGAGAAACGCAAGTTGTGCGTTCGGGTAGATCTGGCCCCAAAGCGCCAGCAGCAATTTCGATAGGTTGTAGGCTTGGGTTTACGTCCAAGAAGCCTTTGGTCAAGGTGCGCTGCCCGCACCAAACGACCTTCTGATATCCGTTATCTCGGGTCAAAACTAACATGTCGGGGCGGATGTCCTCGACGGGCACTTCACCCTTATCGGTTTTGATCAATGTACCGGGAGTAAAACAAGGACAGTAAGAAGTGACTTGATGCGAGAGTTGGCCACTCGCATCAAGATTCTGGTACACAACAGGGCCACGGCCTTTGCGAAGAACAAAACTCATTAAAAGAACTCACTCACTCAAATCTACGCAGGCCAACTTACCGTGGTCTCTCGTTACGTAACCCTATGTGTTTCCCTAAGGTGACCTAAATGTGGCAAAGACGCGACTTACTCACGGCTAAGGGTAACCAAACCGCTAACCATGCCACCATAAGTTGCGTTCCTTCTACGTTACAACTTTGCGCACACTTCGCCAGAATACTGACAGCGTCAAATAGTGGAAAAACGATATTTTTAGCGCTGCGATAGGGGTGCGAGTCGTCGAATGATTCTCTTTTGATCTAAATCGTACTGTTCATTCAAACGTTTGATGCGCTCGAAAATACGCCCATCTTGAACGCCACATTTAAACGGCGAAAAGAGGCAGTCGCCTGCCTCTTTTCAATTCTGATGAGCAGCCCCCTGCTCATCAGGGCTGCATATATGGGAATGCGCGTCGCGTCTTGTTCACTAGACTTAACCTAGGAGAAGCGCCGCCTCATATTTCTTAAGCGTTCGACGAGCCGCTTGATACACCTCAGCATTTTGCTGCGTTGCAAGCTCTGGGAACAGTTCCAGAATTTCGTCGCGCTGCTCTTGGCCGATACCTTCCAAGGAATAATCACCCGGCTGGAAGCTCTCGGACCATGTGCCATTTGACAGAACAACTTCGTGCTGCTGGAACATGATGTGGATGTAAGTCGTGCCAGAGCTTTCGACGCGGTCCACACCTTCGAGCATTGTCAGGTGTTTCGCAGCAACGAGAACTTCGCGCTCTTCAAAATACATCGCGGCCTTGTCTGTTGTCAGCAACATACGGTGCTGCGGAGACACAAGGATATCACGCTCTGGCAGGTTGTTGCCCAGTGCACCCGCTTGGATCAAGATCGGCTGCAGTTGCTCATTCGCGGCCAATTGCGCGCCATTGAGACCTTTGGAACCTGTCCAGCAGATTTCTTGAATGCCGTTGTCGCGTGTGATCACACGATCGCCAACCTGCAGGTCTTCTACCGCGCGCTCGCCTTGTGGTGTCGCGATCATCGTTCCAGGCGTGAAGCAAGGAATGACGTTCTCGATATCCGTAAAGGTCATCGTGCCGGTTTCAACATCCCCAGCATCTAGGAAGCGGACAATACCGTCTTCCAGATCTGCAGAGGTGTATTCAACCGTAACGCGGCCACCTGGGTTCACCGCATCGCCAGCGCCACGCAGATCAAGCGTATCAAAGTCTACGCCGCCCGCGCCACCGTCAACAGTATCGCCAACAGTCGCACCAATGATGCTATCTTGGTCATCGCCACCGGAGATGCTGTCTGCACCCGCGCCGCCGATCAACGTATCGTCGCCAGCACCGCCAAGGAGCGTATCTTCGTCGATACCACCGTCGATAGAGTCAGCACCGTCGCCACCAGAAAGGCTGTCGTCGTCGTCGCCACCGATAATCGTATCGCTACCTTCGCCGCCTTCAACTGTGTCACGGTCGTTCAGCTCGAGCCCAGGCAGTTCGAATGCATCTTCGAGATCGCCTGTGTAGGTCGGTGTTCCAGCATGGCTTGCATCGATGAAGTCATCGCCTGTGCCGCCATCGATGTCATCTGAACCGTGACCACCAAGGATGCTATCGTCGCCGCTACCACCAAGAACCGTATCGTCATCAATACCGGCATTGATTGTATCGTTGTCCGCGCCGCCGTCGATGCTATCGGCGTCATCGCCTGTGTTGATAACATCGTTGCCGTCGCCACCAAGAACCGTGTCGAGACCATCAGCAGCGTTTGGATCGGTATCGTAAGTCGTACCAAGCACAGTGACCGGCAGGTTTGGATCATCACCAACATAATCGGAGAAGCTATCGATGCCGACGTTGATCGTGTCATCGCCTGCGCCGCCATCAACGAAATCAGAACCCTGCTCATCGTTGATCAGATCGTTACCGCCATCGCCAATGACTGAGTCATCATCGATACCAGAGTTGATCGTATCATCGCCTTCGCCAGCAATAATCGTATCCGCATCATCGCCTGTTGTGATCAGATCGTTGCCTTCGTCAGCATCAACGAAATCACGGTCATCATCAGGGTCCGCGTCAAACGGAATACCAGCGAAAATTTCTTCATCGACCAGCGGCAGGCCGCCGCTTGTATCGATGACGTCGTCACCAAGTCCCGCCAGAACGGTATCAACACCGTCGCCAGTTGTGATCGTATCGTTGTCGTCACCAGAGAAGACAGAGTCATTCCCCTCGCCTGTGTCGATCAGATCGTTACCCGCATCACCGAAGACTGTATCGTTGCCTTCGCCTGTGGAGACGTCATCATCGCCCTCGCCCGCAGTTACGAAATCATCGCCGAGATCGGAAATAACTGTGTCGTCGCCCGCGCCAGCTTGAACAACATCGTCATTCGCACCCGCTTCTGGGAAGATCGCATCAGAATTGTCGATCTCATCGCCTTCAGGATCGCCCATGTAGGCTTCGTCAACACCGGCTGTCGTCGTATCGTCACCGATAATCAGATCGTCGCCTGCCGTACCTTCGACAATGCCGTCAAGCAGCGGAGTGCCAACAATAACTTGAATTGTTGTCTCATCTGTCAGGCCAAATGGGTCAGACAATGTGTACGTAATCGTATCAACATCATTGTTGAAGCCAGGATCAGGTGTGTACGTTACGTTCGTTTGGTCAGGTGAAATAGTAACCGTGCCGTTCGGCGCAGATGCTGCCGTGATAACCAACGTATCGCCATTTGGGTCAGTATCGTTACCCAATGGGAAGACAGTGACCGAAACACCGGCTGTCGTCGTCGCGAGATCAGGTTGACCTTCTGGCGCTTCGTTTACCGGCGCACTCACCGATACGATGACTTCGGCGGTGTCTGTACCACTGATATTGTCATCGATTGTGTAGGTGATTGTATCATCACCAACAAAACCAGCATCAGAAATGTAGTTCAGAGTGCCATCAGCGTTGATCGTTACTGTACCGTTCGCAGCGGTTGCCGCTGTTACGTCAAGCGGATCGCCGTCTGGATCGGTGTCGTTGCCGAGAACATCGATGTCTTCCAGCAGGACTTCGGACGTCGCTGTTGCGGTGTCGTCGTTTGCTACCGGTAGATCGTTAGGTGTCGCTGTAACCGTGACAATGACTTCGGCGGTGTCTGTACCGCTGATATTGTCGTCGATTGTGTAAGTGATTGTATCTTCACCAACAAAACCAGCATCAGAGGTGTAGTTCAGAGTGCCATCAGCGTTGATCGTTACTGTACCGTTCGCAGCGACAGCCGCTGTCACGTCAAGTGGATCGCCATCTGGATCGGTGTCGTTGCCGAGAACATCAATGTCTTCGAGCAGAACTTCAGACGTCGCGACCGCTGTGTCATCGTTCGCTGTAGGCGCTGTGTTGCCCGGGGCTGCGACTGTCACGATAACGTCAGCCGTGTCTGTGCCACTGATATTATCGTCGATTGTGTAAGTGATTGTATCTTCACCAACAAAACCAGCATCAGAAACATAGTTCAGCGTGCCATCGGCGTTGATCGTCACTGTACCGTTCGCAGCGACAGCCGCTGTCACGTCAAGTGGATCGCCGTCTGGATCAGTATCGTTGCCGAGAACATCGATGTCTTCGAGCAGAACTTCGGACGTGGCTGTTGCGGTGTCGTCGTTTGCAGTCGGCGCTGTGTTCGCCGGTGCTGCGACTGTCACAATAACGTCGGCCGTGTCTGTACCACTGATATTGTCGTCGATTGTGTAGGTGATCGTGTCTTCACCCACAAAACCAGCATCAGAGATGTAGTTCAGCGTGCCATCAGCGTTGATTGTTACTGTACCGTTCGCAGCGGTCGCCGCTGTCACGTCAAGTGGATCGCCGTCTGGATCGGTGTCGTTGCCAAGAACATCGATGTCTTCGAGCAGAACTTCGGACGTGGCTGTTGCGGTGTCGTCGTTTGCAGTCGGCGCTGTGTTCGCCGGTGCTGAAACAGTAACCGTAACAGTGGATGTGTCTGTGCCACCCAAGCCATCGGAAATCTCATAAGTGATCGTATCAACGCCAGTAAATCCGGGCGTCGGGTCATAGTTCAGTGTACCATCACCATTGATGGTAACTGTTCCGTTTGGTGCGCTGGCACTCAGAACTGAGAGGGTGTCGCCGTCTGGGTCTGTGTCGTTGCCAAGTACGTCTATGTCTTCCAGAAGGGTATCTTCCAGAGTGGACGCTGTGTCTGGGTTCGCAACGGGGTCTTCGTTGGGGTCGGTCGTCGTGAACAGCAGGTCAGACACAAGGATTTCTTGCTCGCCTGTTCCTGTGTTTGCATAGTCAATGGTGACGCTGCCAACAGGGCCTGCAATTTCGATAAGAGCTGATTGTGCCGCATCAGTTGGAAGGCCTTGAGTGTCGCCATCGAGGGTCTGACCGACTGTCGTAATGCCTGCGCCCGCAGTGATCGTCACAGGGATTTCGTTCCCATCGAGATCAAATGCACGGATTGTTACGACGTCTTCGTGAATGCTGCTTGGGCCACCACCAATATCACCGATCGCGCCAGCGTCGATGTCGTCGATGCGAAACGACAGGTCTGTGACAGCATCGCCGTACAAAGGATCAGAGGATGCAAAGGAGAGCGTTGTCGACGACGTATCACCAGCGGTCCCTGAATCACCAATCAGCTTGAGCTGAGAGTTCGGAGGCAGATCATCGCCCGGATCATCATAGGTGTCGAGATTCAGTGCAAACGCTGTCGAAGCAGTTGCAATGTTGGTGTAGTCGACTGTGACAGCAACTCCGCCAGTTTCGATCGTTTCCGATCCAGTGGATAGTTCTGTTGCATATCCGCCCGGGTAGTCTCCCCAGGACAATCTTAAATCAGGCATTTTGACCCCTCACACAGCACCCAAACCAACGGGCGTAAAAACAAAGACGCACGAAGCGTACGACAAAAGATCAAACGAATACCTGAAGACACAAAGCTATCGTCACCCAAAACGGGTTTAATAACGCTTATAGATCGATGAAGATCTTGCGACAGCTATGCGTCTCCCCAGACGCGTATTTCGTTTGTCGGCCACCCCCATGGCCTACAAGTGCCCCCTCAGTTGGGCAATTTCGGTTTAACGCGCTTTACCCAAGAGCAGCAAACAAAATTTTGCCATCTTTCACCGAACAAAGTCGCTCTGAGAGGCATTTGCCTAAAAATGTAGCGAAAAACGACGCGCAAAACTGGCTAAAAAAAGGCAAGTTGGGCGCGTTTTCGCTCAAGATAGCACTGCATTGTTCGCGTAAATTAAGTAAAACGCTATGGAACCGTTAATAGTCTCAAATATCGAAACATTCAATCAGCTGCGACAATTTTTTCCGTCATTCACAATATCTTTAGTAGTGAGTTTGACAGTTTGTTTCTTAAATCAGGCAAAATACCCCATTTTTCCGATATTGTTCTAATTTCATAGAGAAACATGCACGTAAAGAGCATGCTTACCTAAGGTTAATTATCCTAAATCGGTTGTTTGATTCGGAGAAACGCGCCCGCCCAAGTACCACCACAGGATGCAGGAAAGGGGAAAAATGGCATAAATAAGTCATCAAACGGAAATCGCGTTCAATCGTGGGATTTCTTGGACATGCGTGGAAGATGAAAAAGTCCGACAAGACCGCGTTCAAAAAATTCATTTAGCAGACCTGCGGAGCTTGCAAAGCAAGTGGTACCCAAGGCCGGACTCGAACCGGCACGCCCGTTAAGGCGGGGGATTTTGAATCCCCTGCGTCTACCATTCCGCCACTTGGGCACTGACGCTTCTTTAGACAAGCTCTGCGGCGGGGTCCAGACCCAACAAACATCTTCTTGAAAGAAATCTCTGTTGCGAAGCCCTTGACCCGTGTTTGCGCACATGTTCATTCAGATTAAGTCATAAGGGACGCGGAAATGTTAAAGAAACTCTACGATATTGTGCTCTCTTGGGCGGAACATCCTCATGCGCTCTGGCTCTTAGCCATCGTCGCTTTCGCGGAAAGTTCGTTTTTTCCGATTCCACCAGACATTTTGATGATCCCGATGATTCTGGCCCGCCCCTCGCGCGCATGGCTGATCGCAAGCATTGCTTTGATTGCCTCAGTTCTGGGTGGTCTGCTGGGGTATGCGATTGGCGCATTGGCTTATGAGCAAATCGGCGCTCCAATTCTTGAAAGTCTTGGCAAAGCAGATGCGATGGGTGAATTCTCGACACGCTTTAACGATCTCGGGTTCTGGGCGGTCCTCACTGCTGGTGTTACGCCGTTCCCATATAAGGTCATCACGATCATGTCTGGATGGACCGGCATGCCGCTCATGACATTCATCGTCACATCGATCTTCGCGCGTGCCTTGCGCTTTTATATCGTCGCGTTGCTGCTGTGGAAGTTCGGTGAGCCTATTCGCGACTTTATCGAAAAGCGCTTGCCGCTGATGTTCGTTCTTTTCGTCCTGCTACTGGTTGGCGGCTTTTTTGCGGTGAAACTCCTATGACACGCTTTCAACTCACTCTTTTGGCGACTGCCGGCTCCGCTGCGTTAATGCTGGGAGCATTGGGCTTTCAATATATTGGCGAAATGCCTCCCTGCAAAATGTGCTACTGGCAGCGCTACCCACATGTTGCCGCGATCGCAATTGGCCTGCTCGCTCTCGTATTTGGGTCGCGTTTGCTTTTGCTCTTGGGCGCCCTCGCCGCGTTAACGACTGCAGGTATCGGCGCATATCATTCCGGCGTTGAACAGGGCTGGTGGGAAGGTCCGACCACCTGCACATCTGGCCCCATTGGTGATCTCAGCGCCTCTGACCTATTGGCCCAAATCATGGACGCCCCCCTTGTGCGCTGCGACGAAATCCCTTGGGAGCTGTTCGGCCTTTCAATGGCAGGATGGAATATGGTGATTTCTTTTGGGCTTGCGGTGGTTTGGATTCTAGCTGCACGCAAAAGCTAACTTAAACAAAAAGCGCCCTGTGCTTTTCGACACGGGGCGCAATTAAACATTTCGGATTTTCACCTTACAGGTAGTCTGAACGTTGCAGCCCGTATTTGGCCATTTTCTCATTCAAAGTACGGCGCGGCAGGCAGAGCTCTTCCATCACACCCGCAATCGATCCTTTGTGACGGCGCATAGTGTTGTCGATCAACATGCGCTCAAAGGCTTCCACATACTCTTTCAGCGGTTTGCCCTCGGTCGTCATGACCGGTGTCATTTCATCATGATCGCTCATCAGCAACGACGCGATTGATCCTGACCCGCGGCGGGTCTGGAGCACCGCGCGCTCAGCAATATTGATCAACTGGCGCACGTTTCCGGGCCAAGGCGCTTGCAAAAGCTGCGCCGCTTCCTGGGCGGACACCTCTGGGGCGCTGCAGCCATACTCTTCGGCAAACTGTTCGGACAAACGTGTGAACAGTGACAGAATATCTTCGCCGCGCGCACGCAGCGGCGGGATGGTGATCCGCAGCGCGGCAAGGCGATAAAACAGATCAGAGCGCAGCGCATCTTCGCAGGTGCGATCCTGTTCCTGCAAATTGGAAATTGCGATGATCCGCGTTTCGGCAGGAGTGCCTTGCTCATTGATTACGCTCAAAAGGCGCGCTTGCATCGCATCACTCAGCGCTTCGATATCTTCGAGAACCAAAGTGCCGCCACGCGCCTCTTCAATCGCGGGCAAATGCGGATCTTCTGGGGCAACAGGCCCGAACAGGCGCTGCGTCAGCGCCTCTTCATCCATCGCGGCGCAGGACACCAGCACGAAGCGTTTTCCGGCGCGGCTGCCAACAGCGTGCAGCGCATGCGCAACCAGCGTTTTGCCCGTCCCTGTTTCGCCATCGATCAGAACATGACCATCGGCCTGCCCCAAATCAAGAATGTCTTCCTTCAGGCGCTCCATCACGGGCGACGCGCCAATCAACTTTTTCATCAATTGCCCGCCATCGGACAATTCACGGCGCAAAGCGCGGTTATCAAGCGTCAGGCGCCGTGCGTTCGCAGCCTTTTTCGCAAGCTCGGACATACGATCCGGATTGAACGGTTTTTCCAGAAAATCAAACGCACCAATGCGCATCGCGTTCACTGCCATCGGAACATCGCCATGCCCCGTGATCATGATCACGGGCAGCGCGCTGTCTGTTCCCATGAGTTTCTTCAAAAACTGCATGCCATCCATGCCCGGCATCTTAATGTCGGAAATCACGATGCCTGGATAATCCGCACCAATACCCGCAAGCGCATCTTCGGCAGAGGCAAATGTTTCCGTGTCGTATCCAGACAAGGCCAGCCATTGGGAAATGGACTGACGCATATCTTTTTCGTCATCCACGATGGCGATTTTCATTGAATTGGCCATGAGCTTACTCCGCTGCAGGTTTCGCGCTGTGTGCGTCCTCTTCATGTAGGATCGGCAAACGAATTTCAAAGACCGCTCCACCTTGCACAGCATTGCGCGCTGTCATTCTTCCCCCTAGCTCGTTCACGATCCCCGAAGAAATGGCAAGCCCAAGCCCGACGCCATCGCCCGGTTGTTTGGTCGTGTAGAAGGGTTCGAAGAGCGCATCGAGGTCCTCGATCCCCTGCCCGTTGTCCCGCACAGTCAGCATCGCGGTTTCGCCTGCAGCCAGAAGGACATCGACCTGCGGGTCCTCCACAGACTTCGTCGCATCCAGCGCATTGCGCAACAGGTTGATCATCACCTGCTCGACGCGGACGCGATCAGCCATCACCATGACCGGTTCCTGTGGCAGAGCTTTGTTGATTTGCACCTGACGTTGCCTCAGCTGCGGCTCCATCATCGACAGGCTTGAGGCGAGCGCATCCCCAAGATTTACAGGGGAATATTCATCCCCGCCCTTGCGTGCATAGCTTTTCAACTGCCGTGTAATCGCGCCCATGCGTTCGATCAAACCATCGATCCGCTGGAAGCTGACGATGGCTTCGTCAGGGCGTCCGCGACCGACCAATAGCTTTGCGCCAGCAAGATAGGTTTTCATCGCCGCGAGCGGTTGGTTCAACTCGTGGCTAACAGCGGCAGACATCTCGCCAAGCGCGGCCAATTTCGAGCTTTGCGCGAGCGTTTGTTCGGCCACCGCGAGGTTCTCTTCCACCTTCTGTCGTTCGGCAACTTCTCGCTGCAGCCTTATGTTAAGTTGGCGAAGTTCTGCCGACTCTTGTTGGAAGACCGCCATGCGCACCGCGGTTTTGCGGTTCAGGAAATAGAAGGCCAGCGCGAGAAGGATCGCGAATCCCATAATTTCGAGCGCGAGCACCCCGTTCACACGTTCGCGCACTGACGCGAAGGAGGTGAAGCTTGCCATTTGCCAGCCACGAAATGCAATACGCGTATGGGTGCGCATCACCGCTTCGCCGCGCAGATATGTATCGCCTGGGTCAGAAGTCCAATCCGCGGTCACCTGAATCGCGCGGCTGATCGCACCTGAAGGAGGCTGACGCTGCAGCGCCTCTTCCTCTTTTAGGCCGCGCCAACGTGGCTCTGTCGACAAAATGATCGTGCCTTCAGAGTTGGTGATCAAAACCGCATCAGAAATCCCCGCCCAAGCGCGTTCAAATTTCTGCAAATCGACTTCTACGACAACAACGCCAAGCACGTCATTGTTGCTCTCAACGCGGCGCGAATAGGTAAATGAGAACCCACCGGAGGGGCGCTCAATCACCGAAAATACTGTGTCGTTTGACCGTAAAGCATCAACAAAATAAGCGTCTGAGCGGTGGAGCGACTGAAGACGGTTCCGATCCGTAGCCGCAACAGAGCGCCCTTCTCTGTCCAAGAGCATCAAAGAAGCCGCGCCGATCTCATCGACAAACCCGATCAATCGCTGAGTGGAACTTGTGAAATCATCGGAGTTCAAAGCGCCGATCAGGGCTGGATCACGCGCCAGAAGCTGTGGAACGATAGAGTTACGACGCAACTCGGACAGGATGTTGCCGCTATAAAGGGCGAGCCGCAGTTCCGCGCGGTTGCGTGTCGTTTCTGTAAAACGATCCGTGACGAACATGTTGGTGAAAAAGACCGTCGCCCCCGCAAAGAGCAGCATAACAACGAGCAAGGCCCGCGTGCCCCACGGGTTAAACCGCGCACGTGCGCGCGAGGTTTCTCTTCCGACAACAGGCAGTTCAGATCTAACATGCGGTTGGCTCATAGGCCCGATGCTAGAGTGCTCTTGCCCGTCGCTCAAGGTCGCAGGCTCACGCAGTGGTCATTGTCTCAACTAAACCGGCAAAAAGTCGCGCGCCGTTGTCAGAGCCATGCGCTTCTTCCATCGCCCGTTCTGGATGCGGCATCATGCCAAGAACACGCCCATTTGCAGACGTAATTCCTGCTATGTCGCGATCAGACCCGTTTGGATTGTCTGTATAGCGGAAGGCAACGCGGCCCTCGCCCTCAAGCACATCCAGCTCTTCTTTGGAGGCCGTGTAGTTGCCATCGTGGTGTGCGATTGGCACTTGGATTACTTGACCCGCGCTGTAGCCATTCAAGAAATCGCTCTTGTTTTCAGCGACTTCCAAACCGACCGTGCGACAGATGTATTTCAAACCCGCATTGCGCATCAAAGCGCCCGGCAACAGACGTGTTTCCGTTAGAACCTGAAACCCATTGCAGACACCAAAGACGTATCCACCTTTTTCTGCGTGGGTCTTTACCGCAGCGCAGATCGGAGAGTTTGCAGCAATCGCACCGCAACGCAGATAATCACCGTAGGAAAATCCGCCCGGAATACCGACCAAATCGATGCCTTCTGGCAGGCTGCTGTCTTTGTGCCAAACGCGCGTTACGTCTGCGCCAGCCATTTCCAGCCCGACCGCCAGATCGCGATCGCAATTGGACCCCGGGAACGTAATGACTGCTGCGCGCATTAGCTAAGCTCCACCGTGTAGGATTCGATCACTGTGTTCGCGAGCAGCTTTTCGCACATCTCGCCAACCTGCGCTTCGGTTGTGCCATCGGCCAGATCAAGCTCGATCACTTTGCCCTGACGCACGCCTTCGACGCCTTCAAAGCCAAGAGCACCCAGCGCGTGGCGCACGGCCTCACCTTGTGGGTCCAGAACACCGTTTTTCAACATCACGTGTACACGAGCTTTCATGTCTATGTCTCTCTTAGCGCTTAATTAATCAGAGTTGGCTTGGTAACAGGTTGCTGGTTCTTTGGCAGCACGCCAAGACGCTTTGCAACTTCTGTGTAGGCATCGGTGAGCGAGCCAAGGTCACGGCGGAACACATCTTTGTCCAGCTTTTGGTTCGTTTCGATATCCCAAAGGCGGCAGCTGTCAGGGCTGATTTCATCGGCAACGATCAAACGCTGAAAATCACCCTCATAAACGCGGCCAATCTCGATTTTGAAGTCGATCAACTTGATGCCAACGCCATACATGACACCGGACAAGAAATCATTGACCCGCAGTGCGAGGCTCAGGATGTCTTCCATGTCTTGTTGGGAGGCCCAACCGAAGGCTGCGATATGCTCTTCGGACACGAGCGGATCACCGAGTTTGTCGTCTTTCAGGCAATATTCCACGATCGGGCGCGGCAATTGCGTGCCCTCTTCGATGCCCAAACGTTTGGACATTGTGCCCGCCGCATAGTTGCGCACGATCACTTCGAGCGGAACAATCTCGCAAGAGCGCACAAGCTGCTCACGCATGTTGATCCGTTTCAAGAAATGGTTTGGCACACCGATGCTCGTCAGGCCTTGCATAAAATACTCGGACAGCATGTTGTTCAGAACACCCTTGCCGTCGATGACGTCTTTTTTCTCAGCGTTGAAGGCAGTGGCGTCATCCTTGAAGTATTGGATGATCGTTCCTGGCTCTGGACCCTCATAGAGTGTCTTGGCTTTACCTTCGTAAATCTTTTTTCCGCGCGCCATGGCAGTGACTTTCTTTGCAGCGTGATGGGGGAACGACTCTGTCCCGCGTCCATTCTGTCGCCCTCTTAGGGCAAGGGGCACGTCGGGGCAAGGTAGCGCGGCAAGGGTTTTGATGCGGCTCTATGCCGCTTGCCCCTTGCAGCGCTGCTCCGCGCATCGCATATTCACGTTAACACTTACAACCACTTGAGGATGGTGAACCAAATGAGCACCTTTAATGATCGCGCCGACGCTTTTGAGTCAAAATTCGCACATGATGCAGACATGCAGTTCAAAGCGGATGCACGCCGCAACAAATTGACTGGCCTTTGGGCGGCTGAATTACTTGGTAAATCTGCTGAGGAAGCAGCGGAATACGCAAAAGAAGTCATCAAGTCCGATTTTGAAGAAGCCGGCCACGAAGATGTTGTGCGCAAGGTTGCCGCTGATTTGGGTGACAAATCCAATCCAGATGAAATTCGCGCCAAAATGGCTGAATTTCTGGCTGTCGCAAAAGAACAATTAATGTCCGAAGTTTAACAGACATCGACATTCTGAAAATCGCCCTGTTGAGCTGTGCCTCAGCAGGGCTTTTTTGTGTCCAATTTGATCCGTTAAGCCCCTGATAAGGTTGCACCGATACTGCGATCTTATGACGTCTTCACTCAAATCGCTCTCGATGCGCCGCAAGGCCGGTTTTCAACTCCTTACGCTCTGCGTGGTCTTGCCCGTGTGCGCCTTGGCTGCACGCCCCTTTCTGGACACGCACGACTGGGGGCAAGTGCATCTCGCTTGGAATGGTATCTCCCTCCAGCAATGGGTGCTGGCTGGCTTGGCCACGACTGCAAGCTTTGCCTCGCTCGGGCGTTATGATGTCATCATCCACCGCGTTCTTGGGACAGGAGTGTCCACGCGCAGCGCCCAAGCCAGCGGTGCAGCGGCGGTCGCCCTGTCTCAAACCCTTGGTTTTGGCCTAATAACCGGCACTTTGGCGCGATGGCGCGGACTTTCGCAGCAAAGCATTATCGCCGCCGCCTCCGTTACCACATTGGTCGCAATCAGTTTTCTAGCGGCGTGGCTGATGATTTTTGCCATCGCGGGCTTGCTCGCCCCCGATGCCTTGCCCCTGCCCCCGTTGTTTTTTCAAGCCTGTCTGTTTTCAGCGATCTGTTTGATCCTTTACACCGTCGTAAAGCGCTATCTTGGCTTTGCGGGTCGTCGATTGCGCCTGCCAAGTCTGCGCGCGATTTCTGCCCTTATTCTATATACAGCGCTTGATACGGGCTTTGCCGCTTTTGCGCTTTGGATACTTTTGCCCACAAATCTCCCAGTAGATTTCACTGTGCTTTTTCCAATCTACCTCGCCTGCTTGGGGATTGCTTTGCTCAGCAACACGCCAGGTGGCCTCGGTCCTTTTGAACTCACACTGTTTTGGGCGCTGCAAACGCAGAATATGAACGACATTCTTGCCAGCTTGATTGCGTTTCGCATCATCTATTTCGCACTGCCCGCCATTTTGGCGATGCTCTACCTTTACCGCCCCTTTGCTGATTTGCGCTCGCGCTCGCCCTTCATGTCGCGGGCCCGTGGACTGCATCCGGAAACTGCCGCTGGGCTGCAAACAGGCACGCCATTCATAAGCAAAAACGGCGCAATGATCGGCGCGATTGCGCGCACGACGCAGACCTCAACAGTGCTCTTTGATCCAGCGATTGAAACGCGCGCCAGCCTTGATGAGTTGACCAAGGTCGCGTCATTGAGCGCAACCCATCCGATCTACTATAAATGCAGCGCGCGCCATGCTGCCATACTGCGCAAGCAAGGCTATGCAACAGCGCGTATCGCACAGGATGCAATTGTTGAGCTGGATCAATTCACGCTTGATACCCCATCCAGACGCGGGTTGCGTCGCAAACTACGCACGGTTGAGAAAAAGGGTATTCGAATTGCACCGTTTGAGTTGACCCCAGACAATGTGAGCGCGGCGGCAGAGATAGATGCCAAATGGCAAGCGGCAAACGGGTCTGCGCGTGGATTTTCAATGGGACGGTTCGAGCCGCTGTATTTGCGCCGCCAAGCGCTGTTTGCCGCGTGGAAGGACGAGTCGCTTGTTGCCTTTATCAGTTGCCATCAAAGCAATGACACATGGGTCCTTGATGTCCTAC
>NZ_JBDWVM010000324.1:0-13949 GCF_039984035.1 Planktotalea sp.
ATTGTGGTTGAAAACCTTGCCTTGGCTGAAAGCGCGGTGCTTTCTGTGGGCTATGAACCGCATTCGCATCAGAATTATGAACCGGGTGCGCGGTTCTATTTCTACGACGAAAACAAAATCGAATTTGAGGTCGTCGCCTACGATTAAGCGCAAGCATCGGGTTGCGCCGACTGGCAGCTAGGCTAGGTTGGCGCGACCTTTGATATCAGGATGCACGCCATGTCTTTCACTCTTGCCACTTGGAACATCAACTCTGTCCGCCTTCGCGAACCGATTGTTTGTAAATTGCTCGAGGAAGAAGGCCCAGATGTTCTGTGTCTGCAAGAATGCAAGTCCCCTGTCGATTTGATCCCGCGCGATGCGTTTAATGCACTTGGCTATACGCACATGGTTGCCCGCGGTCAGAAGGGGTATAATGGCGTCGCAATCTTGTCGAAATTACCGATTGAAGAAGTTGGTTCCAAAGATTTCGCCGACCTAGGGCATGCCCGCCATATCGCAGGTCAGTTGGAAAATGGCGTAACGATCCATAACTTCTATGTGCCAGCGGGCGGCGATGTGCCGGATCGCGACAAGAACGAAAAGTTTGGTCAAAAACTCGATTACCTCACAGAGATGCGAGATTGGTTCAAGGCAGAGCCGCCCAAGAAATCCATCCTCGTGGGCGATTTGAACATTGCTCCTTTGGAAGAGGATGTTTGGGATCACAAAAAGCTGTTGAAAATCGTCAGCCACACACCGATCGAGGTGGAGCATTTCAACGATGTAATGCAAGCAGGCGATTGGCACGACGTCACCCGCAACGATATTCCTGATGGCAAGCTTTATAGCTGGTGGTCCTACCGCGCCAAAGATTGGGATGCGGCAGACAAAGGCCGTCGTCTTGATCATGTTTGGGCCACGGGTGACATCAAGCAAGCAGCGCATTCCAGCCGAGTTGTGCGCGATGCGCGCGGTTGGGAAAAGCCATCTGATCATGCGCCGGTTTTTGCGACGTTTGATCTTTGACAAGCTGCCCTTGCGAAAGCATGGGCGATGGGCCATCTAGAAGGCAACACAGCGACACATAAGGCATGACAGCATGATTGAACTAGGCGGCGGCGCAGAAGCAAACGTTGGCGATCTGATCAAAGACGTGAATGAAAGTAACTTCATGCAGGACGTTGTCGAAGCGTCCCAAGATGTGCCTGTCATCGTTGATTTCTGGGCGCCTTGGTGCGGGCCGTGCAAAACGCTCGGTCCTGCTTTGGAGGCCGAAGTCACAGCCGCCAATGGTGCAGTCAAAATGGCAAAGATCAACGTGGATGAAAACCAGATGATCGCGGGCCAAATGCAGGTTCAGTCCATTCCGACGGTTTTTGCTTTTTACAAAGGCCAGCCGATTGACGGGTTTCAGGGGGCAATTCCTGGCTCTGAAATTAAAGGCTTTGTTGAACGCGTGATCGAAGCGGGGGGCGGTGATGCCTCTGGCGGTCTAGATGCCGCGATTGAAGCTGCCGAAACGATGCTCGAAGAGGGTGATATCGAAGACGCAGCGCAGACATTTGCAGCGATCCTAGAAGAAGATGATCAAAGCGTTGCGGCCTATGCCGGCCTTGCACGTGCGCATCTTACCAAAGAAGAACTCGATGAAGCAGAAGCCGTGCTGAACGGCGTGCCTGCTGCAATTTCTGCTGATGCTTTGATCGAAGCAGCATTCGCCCAACTCGCTCTGGCCCGTCAGGCCGCGGAAGCGGGTCCATTAGCCGAGCTCAGCGCTGCGGTTGAGGCCAACCCTGATGATCTGCAAGCACGCTTTGATCTTGCCTCTGCGCTCAGCGCAAATGAGCAAAACGAAGAGGCGGTTGATGCCCTGCTGGAAATCTTCCGCCGTGACCGTGAATGGAACGATGGGGCGGCCAAAGCGCAGCTCTTTACGATTTTCGATGCGCTCAAGCCCGAAGATCCAATCGTGCTCAATGGGCGTCGCAAATTGAGCTCTATGATATTTGCCTAGGGCCATGCGCGCGCTAGGTTCCAACGTATGAAAAAAATTGGTGATCTCCCGGATATCGTTCCGGCCTTTCCGTTGTCGGGCGCGCTTTTGTTGCCACGCTCGCGCATGCCCTTGCACATCTTTGAGCCACGTTATTTGGCGATGATCGATGACGCGTTGAAAACCCAAGGAAGGCTGATCGCGATGATACAGCCTAACCCCGGGCGTTCAGGGGATGAGAATGGTTTGCACCAGATTGGATGCGCTGGGCGGATCACGCAGTTTTCCGAACTGGAAGATGGGCGATATATGCTCACCCTTGCAGGAATCTCACGGTTCCGCGTTGTGAATGAAGTCGAAGGTTTTACACCTTATCGCCGCGTTAACGTGACGTGGGACGGATTTGAGCGCGATCTGCAAGCGGCATCTGAAACGATTGACTACGATCGCGATGGTTTCTTAAACCTGCTGTCGAAGTATTTCGTGTCCCGTAATCTGGATACAGATTGGGAAACGCTAAAAGACGCAGACGACGAGCTATTGATCAATTCACTTTCAATGATGCTCGAGTTTGAGCCAGAAGATAAACAAGCGTTGCTGGAAGCGCCTAGCCTACAGACACGACGCGAAACATTGGTCACGCTGATAGAGTATTTTCTACGTGGCGGTGATGCAGAGGAAATGATGCAATGAGCATAGACAGCGACGCGCCCGGATTCGACCCTCATATGCTGGAGGCGCTGATTTGCCCGCACAGCTATGGTCGGTTGGAATACGACGCGGAAGCGCAGGAACTCGTGTCTAAAAAGGCCGGATTAGCCTTTCCTATTCGCAACGGAATTCCTGTTATGTTGCTGGATGAAGCGCGTCGACTAGACTGACCTGATCAAAGCTACAGTGGTCTGCCTGTCATCAACTTGGGCAGATCACCTGTCAAACCAGCCGCTTCGCGGATGAAATTCCGACGAAGGCTTGGCATGGAATTGACCAACCCCATCCCCAAATCGCGACCAAGCCGCAGCAACGGGTTATCGTTGGAAAAGAGACGATTGAACGTGTCGGTGGCCACGGCCAGTGTCGTCGTATCAAAGCGGCGCCATTGTTGGTAGCGATCCAAAACAAGGGGTGATGCAATATCTTCACCGCGTCGTTTGGCGAGGATCATCACCTCTGCCAAGGCGGCCACATCACGTAGACCCGCATTCAGACCTTGCCCTGCAATCGGGTGCACGCCGTGTGCCGCATCACCAATAAGTGCGAGGCGCTGGGCGATAAAGCTATCTGCAATGGTGAGATCAAGAGGGTAGGTAAACCGCGTGCCTACGAGCTTGATATCGCCCAAGAAACTCCCGAAGGCTGGGCGCAGGGCATCCAAATAGGCGTCATCGTCAAGCGCTTGAATATGTGCGGCGTTCTCTTCTGTTTCGCTCCAAACAATCGAAGATCGGTTGCCCGTGGGCGGTAAAATAGCAAGCGGCCCAGACGGCATGAAAAATTGATGCGCGATGCCGTTGTGAGGCTTCTCATGCTCAATCGCGCAGACAAGGGCCGTTTGCCCATATCCCCAGCCTTTGCGCTTGATTTTCGCGCGTTCAGCCATGCCGCTGCGGCGACCGTCGGAACCGATCAAAACACGCCCCCGTAGTATTTCACCAGAGGCGAGGGTTACAGATGCGCCTAGTGTGTCGGTGTCTTGTGCAACAACCGTTTCGCCATGACGCACGACGATGTTTTGTTGATCTTCCAGAGCGTTCAAAAAGGCGGGACGTAGATGGCGATCTTGCACCATGTACCCCATCGGACCTTCTTCGATTTCGGCGTGATCAAAATGCAGGAAAAACGGCGACGGACCTTCGCCCGCGCGCCCATCGGTGACTTTGATCTCAAGCATAGGCTCTGCATTGTCATGCAGATCATCCCATAGCCCAATTGCATCCAGCAAACGTTGTGACGTTAGCGCTAGCGCATAGGAACGCCCGTCGAAATCAGCGTTGCTTTTGGTCGCTTTCGGAAGGACGTCGATGACGGTACAGGTGAGCCCGCCTTGCGCCGCAGCCAATGCCATTGCGCAGCCGTTCAAACCGCCGCCGATGATGATGAGATCGCTATCAAATGTCATAAGTTGCAATATGGCTGCGTTGACAGGATTGTCCATGTGCAACTCTGCCGCTACGTTTCGGCAAAGCTAGGAGAGATGCGATGCAAGAATGGTTAACAATGAGCGCCGCAGCGCTTGGGCGCGGAATTGGAGCGGGCGACATTGACCCGATTGCATTGGCGCAAACCTATTTGGATGCAGCAGCGGCCCATCCCATGAGCCATCGTATTTATACATGCCTCACACCTGAACGCGCATTAGCAGAGGCAAGTGCCGCTGCCGCGCGTGCGAAAGCCAAGCAGCGCCTGTCGCCGCTTGATGGTGTGCCGGTCAGCTGGAAAGACTTGTTCGATACAGCAGGAACCAAAACTGAAGCAGGCAGTGCATTGCTGAAGGGGCGCACGCCAGAAGCCGACGCCGAAGTCTTACGCGTTGCGACCGCAATGGGCGCCGTTTGCATCGGCAAAACGCACATGAGCGAATTGGCTTTCTCAGGCTTGGGGTATAATCCAGTGACTGAAACCTCGCCTTGCGTGCATGACCCTGATGCTGTTTCAGGCGGTTCATCCTCAGGGGCGGCTGCCTCGGTAGCCCATAACATTGCGCCTTTGGCGATTGGTTCAGATACGGGCGGATCGGTGCGTATTCCTTCGGTTTGGAATGATCTTGTGGGTCTTAAAACTACATCTGGTCGCTTGACGCTCGAGGGCGTTGTTCCGTTGGTCAAAAGCTTTGATACCATTGGACCCTTGGCGCGCACGGTTGAGGATGCTGCGTTGGCACTGGGCTTGATGGAAGGGACGTCTGGTCCTGACCTCAAGGGTGCAACGTTGGAGGGCAGTCATTTTGCGTTGTTGGAAACGCTTGCGATGGATGATCTTGAAGACCAACCGCGCGCAGCCTTCGAAAGCGCCGTTCAACGGCTGAAAGCTGCGGGAGCCAAAATCACTGTGATCGAAGCGCCCGAAGTGAAGGAGGCAATTTCCCATGCTGGACCGCTTTTCCCCGGCGAGGCCTACGGCATCTGGCGCGATGTAATTGAAGGAAATCCAGACTTGATGTTCCAGCAGGTCTTGGGTCGTTTCCGTGCTGGTGAAAACTTCACTGCACCTGATTTTGTAGCGGCCTGGGAAACTTTGGAAGAGTTGCGCGCAGTTTGGGATGAGCGCATTGCAGGGTTCGACGCGGTGCTTATGCCAAGTTGCCCGATCATGCCCCCAAAGATCGCGGATTTGGCGGTGAATGAGGACTATTACGTTGAGCGCAATCTCACGGCGCTGCGCAATACCCGTATCGGCAACCTGATGGGCAGTTGTGCGCTAACCCTACCAACGGGTCTGCCGAGTTGCGGAATTATGCTCTGCGCGTTGCCGATGCAGGAAGAACGGCTGTTGCGCATCGGGAGCGCGGTTGAGGCGGCTCTGGCCTAAATGCCACAAGTTATTCCAAAACTTGCGATTTTTGTTGGACGAAAGGTGCGCGCTTAGGTTACTTTGGTCTCAAACGGGGCGTTAACGATCCCGATATTGAGGCAGTCAGATATGTTTCCCGAGCGGTTTTCGAACCTTCCGGCCTATGCGTTTCCGCGTTTGCGCGCGCTATTGGACCATCACACCCCCGGCCTTTCGGCGGGTGAAGACGTGATTCATATGACCATCGGCGAGCCAAAACATGCGTTTCCTGAATGGGTTAGCGATGTTCTTGCTGAAAATGTCAGTGGGTTTAACAACTATCCACCGAATGAAGGCGCCCCAGAATTGCTCAGCGCTGCCGCGGGTTGGGTCAAACGTCGCTTTGATGCCGATCTTGATCCTGCCACGCAAGTTATGGCGCTGAACGGAACCCGTGAAGGGCTCTATAATGCGGCGATGACAGTCTGCCCCGAGACCAAGAACGGCAAACAGCCGATCATTTTGTCGCCCAATCCGTTCTATCAGGTTTATATGGTTGCCGCGCTTTCTGTCGGCGCAGAGCCGTATTTTGTGAACGCAAATGCTGCGACCGGTTTCTTGCCGGATTTCGCGGCTTTGCCAGAAGACGTGCTGGATCGCACGAGTATCGCTTACATGTGTTCCCCTTCGAACCCGCAAGGCGCGGTTGCGACAGATACGTTTTGGCGTGACTTGATCACGCTAGCCGAAAAGTATGATTTCAAGATTTTTGCGGATGAATGCTATGCGGAAATCTATCGCGGCGATGCACCGGGTAGCGCGCTGAAAGTCGCGCAAGATATGGGCGCTGATCCTGAACGGGTGATTGCGTTTCATTCACTCTCCAAACGTTCGAACATGCCGGGTTTGCGCTCTGGTTTTGTGGCGAGCGGCCCAGAGACGATCAAACGTATGAAACAACAGCGCGCCTATTCAGGCACGCCTATTCCGATGCCTTTGCAAAAGGTGTCTGAACGCGCTTGGTCCGATGACGAACATGTCGAAGAAAACCGCCAGCTTTACCTTGAGAAGTTTCGTATCGCGGATGACATCTTCGCAAATGTGCAAGGCTACAAAGGACCAGAGGCTGGTTTCTTTTTGTGGCTCCCTGTTGAGGACGGCGAAGAGGCGACACTCAAGCTCTGGAAAGAAACAGGCGTTCGCGTCCTACCGGGCGCATATCTGAGCAAAGACACAGATCAGGGAAACCCTGGCAAAGAATATATCCGGGTCGCCATGGTGGCCCCAAAAGACGAAATGCAGCGCGGTTTGGAAAAAATCCGCGACTGTCTGTTCGCATAATAACGAGGAACGGCGATGGCATATCAGGCACGGGGACGAGATCCACTATTGGACAGCAACATGCAGGCCATGATTGAAAAACGTGGCAAGGAAATGATCGGCGTTGCGCTGATCGTTCTTGGCGTTTTGGCTGCAATGATTGTTGGCTCTTATACGCCAAGCGATCCGAGTTGGTTGTCTGCAACTGATGCACCTGTCCAGAATTATCTTGGTCAGTTTGGCGCATCGATCGCCGCTCCGTTGTTCATGATCGTTGGTAAAGCGTCGTGGGTTATTCCACTTACCCTTCTTGCATGGGGCGTGCGTTTCTTGCTGCACCAAGGCGCGGATCGCGCTTTGTCCCGTCTGATTTTCTTGCCAATTGCTGTCGTTGTTTGCGCGGTTTACGCCTCTTCCTTGTTGCCGGGTGCGACGTGGACACATGCCTTTGGTCTCGGTGGTTTGTTCGGTGACACTGTTTTGGGCGCATTCCTTACGTTTTTGCCTTTCTCCGCCTCCGTTGGGCTAAAGTTGGTCGCGTTTTTGTTGGCGATTGGTGCTGTTGTGATGGTCGGATTTGTTCTGGGCGTCACACGGTCAGAACTAAAAGAAGGCGCGCGTTTCCTCGCGATTGGCATTGTTGTGACCTATGCAATGGCGATGCGCCTAATCGGTAAAGGTGCAAGCGGCGCTTTGGGCGCGGCGAGCGCAATGCAAGCCCGCAAGCAAGAGCAACGCGAAGCTGCGCGCCTAGCCGAAGAAGAAACTGCTGCACGCCGTATGGCTGAAGAACCGCAGATGACAACAGCGGTTGAAGCTGATCCCGTGCTTGAGCCGATTGAGCCAATGGAAGCTGTGCAAGAGGCACCTGTTGTTGAGAAAGAAAAGACAGGTCTTTTGGCGCGCATGCCGTCATTGATTAAGCGACCAGAGCCGATGCCAGAGCCAGAATTGGTAGAGCCTGTTCAAACTGCTGATTATTCCGATATGCCAACAGATGATCGCATCAAAAGCAAGATCTCCGACGTTATCAAAAGCCGTGTGCGCCACGCGCCGAATACGCAAGCGCAACCACGTACAGCCGCACCTTTGACGGCAGCGCAAAAACGTCGCCGTGGTCCAGAGCCGCTTTTGGTCGATACTTCTCAGCCAAATCAACGTGTCGAACCACCTATGACCGCCACACTTATTGCTGAGCCAACGGCAGCTGCCGCGCAAGCGGCTGGCACGCTTGCGTTCAGCTCTGCGCGCATGGAAGCCGCGCCGATGACGAATGTGGTTGAGCCAGTTCTAGAGGCAGCAGCGCCAGCTCTAGAGCCTGCTGCACCGCAAGTTGCACCAGCGCCCGCATTCCTGAGTGCGCAAATGCAAACGCAGCCACCTTTGGAGCAACCCGTTCCGCAAGAACCAATGGCATTGATGCCGACGCATGTTGAGCCAGAGTTGGAGCCGGCACCTGTTGCCGCGCCATTGAAAGTTGCACCAGCAGCCTTTGACGCGATGCCAACGGAACAACTGCCTTCATCAGATTTGCCGACTGCAGAATTGGTGGAAGCGCCGAGTTTTGAAAGCGCGCCGCAAGTGGATGAGGCCGCAATAGCTGCATTCCAATCCGCGCCAGAGCCAGCCATTCCGCATGAAACGCCAAAGAGCGTTGTTCAGCATACACAGCGTAAGCCGGTTAAGCCGTCGTCGCGCGCGAAGGCGGAAGCGCAACCGACGCTCAAGTTCGCCGATAGTGCTGCTGCGTTCGAGCTGCCACCGCTGAACCTGCTGGAAAGCCCGATTGAAATTCAACGCCATCACCTAAGCGATGAAGCGCTTGAAGAAAACGCGCGTATGCTCGAATCCGTATTGGATGACTACGGCGTGAAGGGCGAAATCGTTTCTGTGCGTCCGGGTCCAGTTGTAACGATGTACGAGCTTGAACCAGCACCGGGTTTGAAAGCTTCCCGCGTGATCGGTCTGTCCGATGATATCGCGCGCTCCATGTCTGCGTTGTCTGCACGTGTTTCTACCGTGCCAGGCCGTTCGGTCATTGGTATCGAATTGCCAAATGAGAACCGCGAAAAAGTTGTGCTTCGTGAAATCCTTGCGAGCCGTGATTTTGGCGATGGTCAGCAAAAGCTTCCGCTGGCGCTGGGCAAAGATATTGGCGGCGATCCTATCGTGGCCAACTTGGCCAAGATGCCCCACCTTTTGATTGCGGGTACGACTGGTTCCGGTAAATCCGTTGCGATTAACACGATGATCCTGTCGCTGCTTTACAAGCTGACGCCAGAAGAATGTCGCCTGATCATGATCGATCCCAAGATGTTGGAACTGTCTGTCTATGACGGTATTCCACACCTTCTGTCGCCTGTTGTAACAGACCCTAAAAAGGCCGTTGTTGCCCTGAAGTGGACTGTTGGCGAGATGGAAGAACGTTATCGCAAAATGTCCAAAATGGGCGTGCGTAACATTGATGGCTATAACTCTCGCGTCGCTGATGCGCTGAGCAAGAACGAAATGTTCTCGCGTACTGTGCAGACTGGTTTTGACGACGAGACAGGTGAGCCGATCTTCGAAACGGAAGAGACGCAACCAGAGAAGATGCCATATATCGTCGTGATCGTTGACGAGATGGCTGATCTTATGATGGTTGCCGGTAAAGAGATCGAAGCTTGCATTCAGCGTCTTGCGCAGATGGCGCGTGCTTCTGGTATCCACCTGATCATGGCGACGCAGCGTCCGTCTGTTGACGTGATCACGGGCACAATCAAGGCCAACTTCCCGACGCGTATTTCGTTCCAAGTGACATCGAAAATCGATAGTCGCACAATCTTGGGTGAAATGGGCGCGGAGCAACTGCTGGGTATGGGCGATATGCTCTATATGGCGGGCGGTGCGAAAATCACACGTTGCCATGGTCCATTTGTAAGCGATGAAGAAGTCGAAGAAATCGTAAACCACCTCAAGGCATACGGCCCGCCAAACTATATGAGCGGCGTTGTCGAAGGTCCGTCTGAAGAAGCGGCGAGCAGCATCGATACGGTTCTCGGCCTTGGCGGCAACACGGACGGTGAAGATGCGCTTTATGACACGGCTGTTCAGATCGTGATCAAAGATCGCAAATGTTCCACCAGCTACATTCAGCGTAAGTTGGCCATTGGTTATAACAAGGCCGCTCGGCTTGTGGAGCAAATGGAAGACGAAGGCCTCGTTTCCCCAGCAAACCACGTTGGCAAACGCGACATTCTTGTGCCAGAACAACAATAACGGCGTGCAATTGCCGCTCTCGGTCTTGTGAAAAGCGCGCGGGGTGCAACCGCGCGTTTGAATGATTAGGTGATGGTTATGAAGATTTTTACGCTCCTCCCCGCCGCCGCCATAGTGTTGGCCACCGCGATGCCTGCCGCTGCGCAGAAGATTTCGCTGAATTCGATCTCCCAGTATCTCAATGGCCTGAAAACCGCCAAAGGCGCGTTCACGCAAGTCAATGATGATGGGACCATTGATACAGGGACAATCTACATTAAACGTCCGGGTCGCATTCGCTTTGAATACAATCCACCGAATGGTGCATTGGTTTTGGCGAGTGGCGGAACCGTTGTGATCTTTGATCCAAAAACCAATGAACCACCAGAAAGCTATCCGCTTGTGCGCACGCCCTTGTCGATCATTCTAGAACGTAACGTAGACCTAAATCGCGCGCGCATGGTGGTGGGGCATACCGCTGACGACAAAACGACAACGGTCACAGCGCAAGATCCTGATCATCCCGAATACGGCAATATCCAACTGGTATTCACGGCAAACCCTGTTGAACTACGCCAATGGGTGATCAACGATGATGCGGGCAGCCGCACCACCGTCATTTTGGGAGAGTTGAATAAAAACGCGCAGATGAACAACGCGCTTTTCAATGCAGAGACCGCTATCGCGAACGATAACGATCGCTAGTTACGTGCGAACGCCACATCGGTTCAGCTGCTCGCGGTAATCAAGCGAGCGTTGCCCGACTTCGGATGCGACGCGCATTAGCCAACTTTTGCCGTAGAACGTACCGCGCTTATAACCGGTATGACCCTCGTGATAGGCGAGGTATTGGTTCGTTGCATCATCAAGCGCGATACCGTTGCGTTCGCGCGAAAGGTTCATGTACCAACCCATGAAATCTGACGCGTCGCTGATCCGATCACGTCGCGCGGAACGGCGACCTTGATCAACTTGATATTCTTCCCAAGTTGCATCAAGTGCCTGCGCATAACCAAAGGCAGAGCTCTGACGCCCCATTGGGAGAACGCCCAATGTGTATTTGATCGGAGTGCGCGCATCACCGATAAATTTGCTTTCCTGATACATCGCAGCCATTTGCACATGGACCGGCACGCCCCATTTACGTTCCGTTTTACGGAACGCGGCGATATATTCTGGGCGCTGCTTTGCTATGCTGCACGCGTTGTCTAAGTTTCGGGGCGCGGACGACTTACTGCCGCCTCCGCCGCACGATGCGACCAAGCTTAAAATCACTAGGGCGCGAAAGAATCTGCTCATTGGCCTCTCGCTTTATATGTTTTTTTGTTTTGCCCGTTTTTAGCGCAAAAGTGGCCTCAGCGAAAATGACTTTCGCTTGAACAGGGAGCTTCAGAGAACAATTGCCAGTAGAAGCGGTAATGCAGCAACGGACATGACGGTTGAGGCAACAACAAAACCCGCAACCGCGTCACTTTCACCGCCATATTTCTCGACCAATAGATACGATGTGACTGCGACAGGCATAGATATCTGCAAAACCAGAACGGCTTGAGCGATTTTGTCCAACTCAAACCAAGCCCCGATTGCGAATGCGATGCTGGCGCAGAGAAGGACTTTCAGCAATGACAATATGATCGCTTGCCAAATGCGGCCCGGCTTTAGGCGCGCAACTGCGACGCCAAGTGTGATCAACATCAAGGGGATCGCCATTTGGCCAGTCAATTCGAGCGCATTGGTCAGAAAATCTGGTGTTTTCCAGCCCTGCCAAAGAAACAGGGCCCCGAGCAAAGTGGCCGCGACCATCGGTTCTTTGAGCGCTTTGGTTAGATTGCCGCCACCTGACACGACCCAAATTCCGAAGGTAAACGAAAGGATTGCCATGACGGCGAAAATCACCATGGCGTAGCCCAATCCTTCGCTACCAAATGCGAAGATCGCCAATGGCAGGCCGATATTGCCGGTGTTTCCAAAGACGAAAGGAGGCAAGAATGTTTGTTGGGAATACCCGAAAGCCCAAAAACCCAACGCGCTTATCGCGGTAATCGCTGCATAGGCGACAACACTCGCGAAAAAGAGCTTTGCCAAAGCGTTTGGATCGATTTCTGAGTTCATCAAGGCAGTGAACATCAGGCAGGGAACAGCCAATGTCATCGCAAGTCGCGTGACGAACTGAACGCGATATTCGAAGCCCATGCGAACCCAAACGAATCCAATCAAGGTCAAGATAAATACGGGTGCTACAATTTCGAGAACTGTTAAGATGAGGTTCACAGACTGTTTCCCTAATTTTATGCGGCTTGATTGGACAAAGGCCTCTTGAATTGCGTACTAACCAAATGTAGGGGCTGCAATGCAATGATGACCGCGCACGCAAAATATCACCTGGGGCAAATCGTCCGCCACAAAAAGCACCCGTTCCGCGGCGTGGTTTTTGATGTCGACCCTACGTTCAGCAACACCGAAGAATGGTATGATGCGATCCCAGAGGACAGCCGTCCTAAGCGGGAGCAACCTTATTATCATTTGCTCGCTGAAAACGACCAAAGCTACTATGTGGCCTATGTGTCAGAGCAAAATTTGATAGCGGACTATTCAGGTGAGCCAGTGGACCACCCCGATATCGAGGACCTTTTTGGCCCGATCGAGGATGGTACCTACCCGCTGCACTTTCACCTGAATTAATAGCCGATCGCACATCCATCTTTTCGCGGATCAGATGCGCCCACCAAAATACCGTCTTTTCGGATTTGAATCGATTGCGCGCCGCCAATAGGGCCGTTTGGGATTTCGATTTTGTGACCCATTTCAGCCAGCTGCGCGCGCACAGAGTCGGAATACCCTTTTTCGACCTTCAAGATGTTTGCATCTGCAAAAGAACGCGGCGCATCAATCGCGCTTTGCGCATCCATGCCAAAGTCGCGAATATTTGAGATAAATCGCGCATGTCCGTTAGGTTGGTATGCGCCGCCCATCACCCCAAAGGACATCATGGGAATACCGTCTTCCTTTAACATACCCGGAATGATCGTGTGCATAGGGCGTTTCCCACCAGCGAGCTCGTTTGGATGCCCTTGCTCAAGCGTGAAACCTGCTCCGCGGTTTTGCAGCAGAATGCCGAATTTCTTAGACGCGATTCCCGAACCAAAACCGTGGAAAATCGAATAAATCAGCGACACCGACATGCCATCGCGATCAACGACAGTGATATAGATCGTATCTTTGTGTACCGATTCCGTCAGGGGCGCAGCGGCAGGCATTGCACGATTGGGATTTATCAAAGCGGCAAGTTTCTCAGCCGTTTCGGGCGCGAGCATATGTTCGAGGCGGGTGGTGTGATCTGGATTAGCTAAAAAACGATTGCGCGCATCATACGCTAATTTCGTTGCTTCCGCTTCGATATGGGCCCGTTGTGCGCTGAAAGGGTCCATCGAAGCGATATCAAAGTGCTTTAAAATATTGAGAAGGAGAATCGCTGTAGCGCCCTGACCGTTTGGCGGATGCTCCACGAGATCGACGCCATTGTAATTTCCGCTCACAGGGGTGGTTTGTTCAGATGAGACGTTGGCGAAGTCGTCCGCTGTGTGAACCCCGCCATGTGAGTGCAGCGCGTCAAGCATATCTTGGGCAACTTCGCCTTCGTAGAAAGCCTTTATCCCGTCTTTTGCGACACGGCGCAGGACTTCAGCTTGTCCTTTGGCTACGAAAACCTCGCCCGCTTTGGGAACTTTGCCATTGATCAAGAAATGATCCTTGGCAGCGCCTTGAAGGGCAGATGCGTTTTCAATCCAGTCAAAGGCAACCCGCGGAGCCACGGGTACACCATTCTCAGCGAGCGAGATCGTTGGTTGCAAAAGCGCGTCAAAGCCGAGCTTCCCCCAGGTTTCGCTCATTTTGGAGAAAGCGTGCATCGCGGTTGGGATGGTTACCG
>NZ_JBDWVM010000325.1:0-14794 GCF_039984035.1 Planktotalea sp.
TCGGCGCCCCAATTTGCGATAGGCTCAAAGCTGTCAGATGAATAGGACACGCCGCCCTCAATCGACTGAGCGACAAAGTGCGGAATATTATAGGCACCGAGCGTGTAGCCATCTGCCTCTGCTTCTGTCGCGAACCAGTTCCAACCCACACGGCCACCAGCCCCCGGGCGATTGACGATCGCAATCGGCATCCCGAGCGCATCTTCATTGCCCGCAGTCATGGTCACGATCCGCGCTTGGAAGTCGGTCGCTCCCCCCGCGCCATAGCTGACCATCATCATAATTGGCCGTTCAGGATAAGCGCCATGCCCATCAGCAAAAGCGTGTCCTGTCATTGTGGCCAAGGCCAAAGCGGCCCCTGCAATCCATTTTTTCATAGTATCCTCCCTAGGGTTAGCTCTGCCGCTTTTGCGGTTCAGAAAAAAATCTCTCGCGGCGTGAAAACGTTCAACAGTAGCGCGAAAAGACCGTACATAACCGCCATGAAACCGGCGGTGATTAAGATCCGTTTGATCCAGCTTTTGATCTGTGAATGCGGGGCGGGATCGTAAAGCGAAAGCAGCGCGAAAAACGCAATTGCCGTTCCCGTGTAGAACCCAAGCCCTTTTGCGCCCCAATAGATGTAGACAATCGCGACGATCAGTCCGGGCAGCATATTGCGCATCGCTTGACGGCTAATGCCATTGCCGACCTTTGTGCGCCCCAAAATGGCCTTGGCGAACGTCCAGACCGCCAGAACAGCAAAGACCGATGAAATCAGCCGCGGAAAGATGAATGCGTCCGCAGGCTCTTGGGTAAAGCTGATGTAGGCAATGCTAACGCCAACAACGGCGATCAGCCCTGAAGCGATGATATGTTGATTACGGGGTAGATCGGTCATGACAGCGCCTCTTCTTTGGCGACGGCATCGTCTTTTGTTGTGTACCGCCGCGCCATGATTTCCATCCAGACCGAATAGGTTATTGAGGCCAGCACGATTAGGATCAGCAACCAATTCAACCAGCCGGTAAAGAAATAGGTGCCAGTTCCGACCGTGGCATTCGCGATCATCGACCCTTGGATGAAGTTCGCTTCAGCAATCGGCCCAAGGATCAATCCGAGCACAAGCGGCGCGGCTGAAAAGCCAAAGCGCTCAAGGAAATACATCGCCAATCCAAGCGTTGCCATGACATAGACATCACCCATCGAGTTTTGCACCGAATAGCTGCCAAAGACGGCCAACCCGAGAACAATCGCCGCCATAACAGCGTGCGGAACGCGTGCAACGCTCGCCGCCAAACCCGCTATGTAGAGACCAAAAACACACATTAAAAGTTGGCCGATCAGCATGGAATCGATGAAGGTCCAAGCCACCTGCGGATAATTCATAAACAGATCAGGACCCGGAAATATGCCGTGGATCAACAAGCCACCCAGCAAAACAGCCGCCGTCGGTGAACCCGGAATAGACAGGGTCAGCAGCGGAACCAACGATGGCCCAACCATCGCGTTATTCGCGCTTTCGGCTGCAATCACGCCTTCGCTATGACCCGTGCCAAACTTTTCGCTCTCTTTGCTGAATTTCTTGGACTGGTCATACGCAACAAGCCCTGCAATCTGACCACCAACACCGGGGATCAACCCAATGATGGATCCTGTGATCGTGCCGATGATCAGAGCTGTCTTGCGCTTGAACACCTCAACAAAGGCCAGACGGATCGGGTGCTTTTTGACGCTGATGATTTCGGCATCATCGCTAGATCGCCCCTTGGTGAACATCGTAATAACCTGCGGGATCGCGAACAAACCGATCAGTGCTGGTATGACGTTAATTCCACCGCTCACCGCAGGGTGAAAGATAAAGCGCTGCGCGCCCATGATGTCGTCAAAACCAATCGTGGCGAGCCAAAGCCCAATGCAGCCCGACAGCAAACCTTTCACCACCGAACTGGAATCTAACGTTCCAATCACAGTAACACCAAGGATTGCGAGCCAGAACAAATGGGACGGCCCAAAGGCCAATGCCCACTGTGCAAGCACCGGCGTGAGAAAGATCAAAAGGAAAACGCCAAAAAGCCCACCGATTGCAGAGGCGATAAACGAGAGTTGCAACGCTTTCGCGCCCTCACCCTTGGTCGCCATAGTGTGCCCATCAAGCGTGGTTGCGATGTTGGCAGGGGCCCCTGGTATCTTGAGCAAGATCGCACTAACCGCGCCGCCAGCAACCGTAGATGTGTAGGCCGCTCCGAGCAAGATAAGCCCCTGCTGCGGCTCAAGTTGGAACGTGAAGGGGATCAACAAGGCGACGGCCATCGTCGGTGACAACCCCGGCGTTGCGCCAAGGATGAGACCACCAATCGTCCCAAGCAACAGCAACCCGAAATTGATCGGGGTGAACACGTCGCCCATGTAAAACAGGAAATCCATCTGGCCTAATTCCTCCCAAACTCAGGCTTGACGGACCACGCTAAGCAATGAAAATAGTTTTGCAAATGTTTTCATAAATTTGCAGGATTTGAGGTTTATGTGTCTGACAATAAATCAAAAAAGGCGGATATCGTTACCGTAGCGAAGTCTGCACGCGTGTCGCCATCTACGGTTTCAAGGTACTTCAACCACCCCGAATTGCTGAAACCAGCAACGCGCAAACGCATCGATTCCGCTGTGCGGCGCACCGGATATATCCGTAACCGCGCGGCGCAAACAATCCATGGCATTCGCTCTGGCACGATTGGCGTTTTGATACCGACCTTGGATCACGCTATTTTTGCTGAGGTCGTTCAAGCCTTCTCCGAAACCGTCGCCGCGCAGGGATTTACGATCCTCTTGGCGTCGCACGGGTACGATCTGCAGCGCGAATATGCCATTTTGCGCAAGTTTCTAGAACACCGTGTTGACGGTGTTGTTCTGACTGGTCTGGACCACGACGAAGCGGTGTTTCAACTTCTGGATAGTCAAGAAATCCCCTGCATCTTGATGTGGAACTATGCGGCCAACTCTCGCTATCCGTCCATTGGGGCAGACAACGAACAGGTAGGTAGGCTCATTGCTGAACATGTGCTGTCATTGGGTCACCGCAAGATCGCATGTATGTTTCCACCGACCACAGGAAATGACCGCGCCAATGCCAGACGCGAAATTGTTCTTCACACGCTCAAAGCTGCTGGGGTCGATGTACCAGAGAAATGGATGCTGACGACGGTCTATAGCATTTCTGAATCAAAGCAGGATGCAAAACGTCTCTTCTCGCAAACAGATCGGCCCACGGCCCTCATTTGCGGCAATGATATTCTCGCGACAGGCGCTCTCTATGGTGCTGCAGCTAGTGGTTTGTCGGTTCCTGATGATGTCACGGTTGTCGGCATCGGTGACTTCAAAGGATCATCAGACATTGAACCTTCTTTGACAACCGTCAGGTTGCCTGCTCGACGCATCGGCTTTGAAACAGGGCAGGCCTTGGCCTCCGCAATTATCAACCCAGAGGCGGGACCGGGCAAAAGCCTTCACTGTACGCCCGAACTCACCTGCAGACATTCAAGCGGCCCACCACGCAAAACCTGAAAGACCTATGTGCGCTCGGCAGATGCGACAGGGCGAAGCTATGACTTCGCCCTACCCCTCAAACGTTGTTGAGCCACGACTAGCTTTGCATGAACTCGATAATAGCCGCCGCAAATTCGTTCGGCCGATCTTCCTGCAAGAAATGACCGCCACCAGTGATCGTGACATGCGCAACGCCTTGTGCCCCGGGCACACGTTTCTGGAACGGCACTTCCCCGCCCTTTGTCACAGGATCGCGGTCACTGAACGCCGTCAAAAGCGGCTTTTCCCAAGCGCGCAACACATCCCACGCCGCGTCGTTGTCAGCGCGGTCCTCTGCATGATGCGGCATCAAGGGCACCAAGGACGGGAACCGCCGCGCGCCCGCGAAATAGCTCTCATCAGGGAAAGGCGCGCCATAGGCTTTGACCACCTCTGGCGCTGTTTTTGGGGAGAAGACCGAAGAAGGCACAAATTCAGGAGATTCCGCCGCAAATTTGATCCAGTGCAAAAACGCATCTGGCGCGCCGCTCCCCATTTTGGGTCCAAGCTCCGCCGCGCTGACCAAGGGCACATGTGGCGCCATTTGTGCCAACGCTTCGGACATCTCCGGCTTGATCAGTGAATTGTCCGGCAACCCTGTGTTCGCCACAACAATGCGCGCGAACCGTTCAGGGGCAGCCGTTAACATGCGCAGGCCGATCAAACCGCCCCAGTCTTGGCAGACCAAAGTCGCGTCGGTGAAATCGTTCGCCGCCAACCATTGGCTCATCCAATCCACATGACTGCGAAAGGTGTAATCCCCCTGCTCGGCAGGCTTGTCGGATTTACCGAAGCCCACCAGATCAGGCGCAATAACGCGAAAGCCAGCCTCTGTCAGCGGCCCGATCATCTTGCGCCACAGATAGCTCCATGTTGGCTGACCATGCATGCAAATCAACAAAGGCCCCTCGCCCTCTTCAATGTGATGAACGCGAATGTCAGTCCCATCGCTCGCTTTCACCACGGTGTAGTGCGGCGCGAAAGGATAGCCTTCTAAATCCGTAAACCGCTCGTCAGGGGTGCGCATAATTTGCATGATGATCTCTCCATTAATGTCGAAACCACAATGCCACGGAAAGCCAAACACCCCACCTGTGTTCCTACGTCACTTTTTGAAATTCACTAGAAAGTGAGCGCTGCGGAATTCGGACCGCCATAGTTAACTTATCGGCTGAACTATCGCTTAAATGGGCGGCTGTTCAGAAGCGAGCATGACAAGTATTTGAGATTCTAGTATCACACTTTTATGAAAAGTACGGTCTTTGAAAAATTGGGAACGTCCAGATGGGTGCGTTGGGTTGGAACAGCCCCAATTGTAGTCTTGCCTGCTTATGTAATGTTTCAAGGTGATTTTTGGGGCGGCCTTGGCATTCTAACCCTATTTTCAGTTGTGTTTGGTAGTGTGTTGTTAGGAAGGTTCTTGGCCGATCTGATAGCAAATTTTACTTCTTGCGCATCAGATACTCGCTTCAGACTAAAGTCCGCGCTAGGCGCATTTGGGTTTCTATTTACCCCAACAGTTGTTGCCCCGATGGCTAGCTCATACTTTGAAATGGACTTCAACATTTACCCTGTCTGGGTTATTTTTCTGTGGGCTAGTTGTGTTGGCGTTTTCTTCTTTCTCTTCGATTCACCCGAATCCAAAGACTAATTTTCTCTCCAAATTGTTTGATAGATTCCCGTCCAAGCTGAACAACATACCGCCCGTTAGACGGTGCTCTCAGTTTGGGACGCCACGACGCTTCGTCTCAAAGTTGCCCGTGCCTAGTTACCAAGATTACCCTCGCACACTCTCTTGTAGTGCATGGGTCAGCTCATCCATTTCAGGATCCATCTTCATCGACTCTGCTTTACGCTGATGCCACTCAACCGCCTTTTTATGCAGATCGCCCAAGATAGCATCTGCCTTCAGCTCTTTCACAAGCTTGTCGCTTGCTGCCTTATAGCGATCGATCGATGTGTCTTCTTCATCATTCAGATTGAACTTGTTCCAGTAATCCATGCCCAAGACATGGCTGGAATGGTTCGCACGACCCCGCGCGCGTTTAATCATGAAACTGTCCATAGACCGCAACGCATAATGGTTGACTTGCGCATGGGTAAAGAGCGGTGGGTTCTCGGTACGTGCGCCATTCACAACGTAGTCCGCGCCACCCGGCAATACGCATTTCACATCCGCAACCCGGTCTTCTAAAGCAACAGGTGCATGCAGACCCATGCGTTGAAACTTGTCCTGATTGGTGTAAATCGATTTCACGAACTTACCGGTTGTCGGGCGTTCCTTTGCGTCCCATTCAAATTCACCCTTCGTGAATTGTTGGGTCACTGGCCGATCAAGCAGGTTCTCCATCCCATCAGGCCCAAATATCCGCCATGGTACCGAAATCACATCCACATCATCACCCGACCCTTCGACCATCGCGCGCACGGACCCATCGCCCATGTGGATGTTCAGATATTCATCCACATCACAAACAAAGACCCATTTTGCATCCATCACGATATCATGGCGACGCGACGCTTGGCGCAGCGCACTGCGATGGATGCCGCCCTTGCGCACAATCGTCGGATGATGGCGCACATAGCCAAGCTCTTGCAGGCGCAACAGCATCTCAACTGTAGGGTCCGTGCAATCGTTCGTGCACACCAGAATATGGTCAAACCCCAGCACTTTGTAATGTGCCACCCAATCCAGAATGTAGGGGCTTTCGTTCTTCATCGTCGATACGACGGTATACATATCGGTGCTCATGACTGCCTCGCTCGTCGCGGCTTAACGCGTGACTGTTTAAGTTTTCCAATTGATAACGCCTGCCCCACCGCTGACGCAAGCGCCATAGCGCGCGGAACACAGCCCAATAGAAATCAACAGCACTTTCTCAATCGGGTGGTACACAAACACCACTTAAATCCATAGGGTGCCCAAAAATAACACCGTCCAAAGAGGGCGGGTAGGGTACGAGGGACAGCAGATGGCACGCACACGCGAGGTCGGAACACTTTGGATTGGCGGGCCGCTCAGCTGGATGGAACAGCTGTGCCTCAAGTCCTTTGTCGACAAGGGTCAGAAAATTACCCTCTTCAGTTATGAAGATATTCCCAACGTGCCAGACGGGGTCATTCGCCGTGATGGCCGCGAAATCATCGACACAGATGACTTCATTAAATACGAGCAAAAGAACAGTTTCGCGCTCTTTGCTGACTGGTTCCGCCTGCACATGATCCACCAATGCCCGGGCATGATTTGGATCGACACAGACGTCTATTGTCATCGTCCGATGGATTACGACAGCGATTACGTTTTCGGCTATGAGCTCCCCGGTGAGCACCGTGTGAACAATGCTGTTCTGGGCATGCCTGCCGATAGCGAAATGCTGCGACAGGTGCTGGAATTCACCGACGATCGCCACTCTATCGCGCCCTTCTTGCCCAAGAAGCGGCAGGAGCAGATGAAAAAGCTCGCCGCCAAGGGCAAGCCGATGCACATCACTCAGCAGCCTTGGGGCGTTTGGGGACCAATGATGGTCACCCATTATGTGCATGCGCTGAAACTGGAAGAGCATGTTCAACCGCTCAACGCTTTTTACCCGATCACCTTCCGCGAGCGGTTCAAATTCATGCGCCGCGCGGAATTAGCCGAAGGTTTGATTACTGAAGAAACCACTGCCCTACACCTTTGGGCCTCCAACAAGCGTCAGCTTGGCAACATTCACAACGGTCTCCCGCCCAAGGGAAGCTATCTGGAACGGCTTGTAAAAGAGCACGGCATCAACCCTGCCCTCGCTCCGATCAAAGGACGTGGAACCGCCACCTTTGATGGCGCTCTGATTGATGAACTCGATATCGATGAGGTCGCTACCGTCGCTGATCTCACCGGCACCGCGCGCAGCTTCGTTTTGGCGCTGCATCATAAATTCGATTGCGATGTGCAGCTGATCAACACCAACCGCCGCGGTAAGTTCAAAGAAAACGATGAAGAGTGGCTCAAGGATTACCAGAAATTCCTAACCGACAACGATGTTAATGCAGATCGCATCAGGGTCATTCGCGACGAAAAATCCCTGCGCCCGGTTGACGTGCTCTGCAATCTCGAGGGCTTCGGTGACCGCTACAAAACGCCTGCGCTTGAGAAGTTCATGGATAAATGCCTGCACTCCGACAGCCGCGTCTTTATGGATGTGCGAAAGGGGTCTGGCGCATTTCCATTTCTCAAGAAATACGGCTCGAACACCGCGCTTTCGACCCGAATGGTTGAGGAAAAAGAAGTCACACGCATTCGCGTCACGCCCAAGCCGCCAGAGCCAGAAGACGCAGGGGGCAGCTGGGACAAGATCGCTGCTGACCTTGCAGGTAAAGACGGCTGGTATCGCCCCGGCACCAACGGGCACAGTTTCCTTTACATGCCCCGCTCTACCGATACGCTCGTTGTCACCTTTGACAATCTCGACATAGCCATGAACAAGCGCGAGGACCGTCGTCCTTGGGGTTATAGTTTCATCAAGGAACAAGGGTGGTCCATGCTCGGCGTGCTCTCAGGCGGCTGGACATGGTATCGCGAGCAATGGGTCTCTGATCAGTTTGATCAACTCGCCAAGGACGGCTTTTTCAAGCAGTTCAAACGCGTGGTTTTTTACGGCGCCTCTATGGGTGGCTATGCCGCCTGCGCCTTCTCGCCAGCAGCGCCTGGCTGCGATGTTGTCGCCATTTCGCCGCAAAGCACCGTGGACAAGTCTATCGTGCCTTGGGAGACCCGCTACAAGGTGGTCTGGGACCGCGACTTCACGGGCAAGTATGGTGACGCCTCAGAAGTCTCTAAAGCGGCCAATAGGATCTCGATCCTTTATGACCCCTATGAGCCTTTGGATGCCCAGCATGCGGCGCGTTTCAAGGGCGACAACGTGCAACACCTGCGCGCGCCTTTGCTTGGCCACCGCCTTGGCAGTTCGCTCAATCAGATGGGCATTCTCACACCAATCATCCTTGGGGCTCTCGAAGGCACATTGACGAGCCATGACTACTACAAGCTGCTGCGCACGCGCAAAACTTCGCCGCGCTATCAGCGTGAGCTGTTCAACAAAGCAGTGAACAAAGGTCACAAGGATCTTGCCAGATCTATGGGCGAGCACATTCTAAAGCAGAACCCAAACCGAGCCGTTCGGCAGGGGCTCAAAGCGCTCTAGACCCTAGGTTGCGGAATAGAACCTAAACTCCGTGCTGGCGCGATACGTCTCGCCAGCGCCCAGCGTGATTTTAGGGTAGTCTTTTTGATTAATCGCATCAGGCCAAACTTGCGGCTCTATAGCCAACCCAGCGCGTCCTAGATTGCGTCCATCGAAAATTTGCACACCTGTTTCGGTGCTCGCAACTTCCATCGAAACACCACTCGCAGGGCTTCGGAGCCAAACAATGGGTCGCATCATTTCGCGCTCAGTGCTGAGACAGAAGTTATGGTCCAAGTCAGTCGTCCCAATCGCGCGATCTGTTCGAAAATCAAACGTGCTATTTGCGACATCAACCGGCGCGCCAATGGGGATCATCTGATCATCCACCGGCAAATATTGATCTGCCGCCACGCGCATTTCATGACCGTTGATGTTAGGCTCCGCTGACAGGTTCCAAAACCCATGTGGGGCGAAGCCGCAAAGCGTCTCAGAATCGCTCACAGCGCTAATTTCAAGGCGCAGCGCCGCACCTTTCAATTCATAGCGCGCGGTCACATCTAACGCGCCGGGAAACCCCATATGCCCATCAGCCATGTGAAGCGAAAAGACAGCATGTGTCTTACTCGTTTCTTTGATCTCCCAAAGGCTACACCCTGCCCCGTCCAAGCCACCGTGCAAGCAATTGCCGCTCGGTTCGTTCGCATCCAATACATGCTCAGAGCCATGCATATTATAACGCGCGCCAGCGATCCGGTTTGCAACACGGCCGACAATTGCACCGGCAAATTTCAAACGACCGAGGTAGTCCTCCAAGACATCACTTCCAATGGTCATTTTTGAACCATCGAAGTTGAGGCTTTGAAGGCTTGCTCCGTACGAGATCAAACCCACCTTCAGTGCATTGTTCTCAAGCTGAACACGTTGCACCAGACGCCCATCAGGAAGATGTCCAAATGCAGTGATCATTTGCGGGCAGGCAGTCGAGCGTTTAGAAATTCAACAAAGTCTTCCGCGAGTTTTTGCGGCTCGAGATCGTCCAAAACCTTACCCTTTGCTTTGATTGTAAAGCTGCCTTTCCCTGATTTTATATCCACGGATATATCACCACGCTGGTGGGTCCCAACCTTGTCATTGGCCTTCGGTTTTGCTTCAGGCTTTTTACCCTTTTTGAGTTTGGGAATAATCCCACGGTAGGCACGTTTCGGCGTGTTCGCGACATCTATCTCAGCAATGATTTTATCCCGCAAAGACACACAGGCAAGGCCGAGAGAAACATCACCTTGGCTGACGCTCAAACGTTCAGCCACTTCTTCTTGCGTTAAATCAGACAGGCTCTCCGCAAGCAGTCCAACGGACAGAAGTTCTTCAAAACCGTTCAGATCCTTGCGCATCGTATTCTCATGAAAACGCTCTTCAAGATCCGCGAGCGCAGCATTTCCCTGATCCGTAGACAGGATCGCAAGGACCGGCACACCAAGTTGGCGACACGCCTCAACGCGTCGACGACCAGATTGAATCGCAAAACTGGCATCAGTTTCTAATGGCGTTTCTTCATTGGGTTTCCAAGCAGGATCGAGTGGGCGCACGCGAATGGGCTGTGTTTGTCCACGTCGCGCAATGTTTGCTTTCAGCGCGGCGAACGCCTCGTCCTCCTGCCAATTCCCAACGCGATCACTGCCCGCCTCATCGATGATTTGGGATGTCTCCAAAGACAGCGCTACGGTGCCATTCAAGATGCCAGAAACGAGCGATCCATGCGTGTCCTCAATGCGCTGTTTAAGCAGGTTCATCGCTGAGCCCGCCCACATGCCACCCATCGCCGGTTTGGCCGCTGGCGCCGTAATCTGCTCCTCCTCAAGAGGGGGCAATCCAGCATCAAGTTTGCGTTTCTTCGCCATGTCTTAGCTCCAACGTTCTTTGATAAATTTCGCAGCGAACCCTCGATCAGGAAGCTCTGGCCAAATGCGCTGCACAAGCGCATCATTTACCGCGTTCGCATTCCCCATGAAGGCCTTTGCCGAGGTACGCCGTGATTTTGGCGGCAGATATTCATAGATACTTTTGTACTCTTCAGAGGCATTGGCAATCGCGTCCGAACGATTGTACCAGACCTGCATAATCTCGCGCGGGGCACGACGATACAGGTCGAGAATTTGGTCTGTATCTTGGTTGTTCTGCTCTTGCACGATTGTTGGCAAAACTACGTGTTCGCCTTTGCCAATTTCGATATCTGCCTCAAAGCCCATGATGAATTCGAGATATTCACCGATGTTTGACACGTAAGTGGACAGCGTTGCCAAATCGAAGCCTTTCATTGTCTGCGGAATGACAACTGTATCCGCAGCAATCAACCCGTTCAGTTGCATCAAGGTTAGCGACGGTTGTTGATCGATTACGATAACATCAACGGTCTCATCAAGCGCCTGTTCGTAGGCTTGCATGTCGAACGAACCATCCTTTTGGCGCAGGTCCGCCGCGCTGGTTTTCGCACCATGTTCGCTGTCCCATGTGGCAATGGCTTCTTTCAGAATACGGTATACTGGCACTTGCGATTGGCGCGACAAGAAGAACAGACTGATGTCGCCATTCTGAATATTCGCGCCGCCAGGAATAAGTTTGATCCCGGGCCAAGGCGTTGGTTGCCAAATGTCGTTAAGCGCATCGGGGGTAGGGGTGTTCACCTTCTCAGCGCCCGGATCATCGACCCCCATGAAATCCGCTAACGTTGCGGTATCCGGTTGGAACAACGGCAGTTTTTCATCCGCGAAGTAGAGGCTGACCGTTGCTTGAGGATCGGCATCAATGACACCAACACGCAGGCCGTAGAAAAGATTAACGTATTGCGCAAAGTGGGCGGCAGACAGGCTTTTACCTGTGCCCCCTTTCTGCGCGCCGAACGTGACAACTTTGACCGGCTCACCGGGTTTGCGCCAGTGGAGGTGTTGTCGCCGCGCGCTTTTGTTGGAGCCAATCAAAGAACGGATCAACATGATTTCTGGCGGCGAAAACGTGCGTTCGCGCCCGATCTTTTCTCCATCTGGAAAGTCGGGTTCTTCGTTAGATATTCGCGCTAGATACGTGACATCGACTGAAAGCAACTCTGCAACTTCCGTCATAGAAAAGCGTCGAGCAACGCGCGTTCTAAGCGTCAAATCGCGCTGTAGTTTGGTATTCACGCTCCCCATGACGCGTGTCATGTTGCGGATGAATTGCTCGAAATTGCCGTAAGCCATAATGGATATATCCGCGGATATAGAAATTGAAAGGGGCCTGTTTAGCAGTCAGGCGGCGTGTTTTAGCGCTAAGTTGGGTGATGTGCGGGAAGGTTGCAACTGCTTTTGCAACAATTCCCACCGGCGCAAATATTGTTCAAGCATTCGAAGCATCCCTTCCGTTCGATTTTTCTTTTGGGCTGCTGCAAGCATCGCTGAAAATTGGGTTTCATTTGGCGGTTTTCGCCAATGATCTTTCCATTGCGACTTAACTTCGTTTTCGAAGACTGTCATTCCTAACTTAGTAGTTTGTCGGGCCTTGAAGGCTTTGACTTGCTGCTCAACTTCTAAAATTGAAATCGAAACCCCAAGACCCTTCCACAGGCCAGAGAGAGACTGTGCGACTTCAGCCTCGGAAAGGATCTTAAGCGCAACATTCGCCAAAACGGTTTGGGTTTCTCGGAGCAAATTCTCTGGAACTTCTGCGTTGAAGGTAGGGAAGGGGGCTGCCTTGGATAGATCTGACCATTTCGAAAAAACAGACACTAACTGAGGGCTCTCAGTGTCTGTTGGTTCAGAATTCTCTGAGGTATTGTTTTTATGATTCTGGTTTTTAGAGTTTACTCTGCGTTCATCAGGTTGAACGCTGCGTTCTGTTTCTGATACGTTTGAGACCAGACGAGGTGCAGAGAGTTTGGCGCGCCATTCGGCCCAAAACGTGACGCTGTATTTTAGACGGTAATTGTAGCCATTGGCCATTTTCTGATTAACGGTTTCGACTAGATCAAGCGCGCGTAGTTCCGCGATGTATCCAGAGATTGCCGCCTTGGATCTTCCAATACGTTCACTGAGTTGGCCAAGAGAAGGCCAGCACTCACCACTGCGATTTGCCATGCGACATAGCTCAACAAGCAGTCGAAAACTGCCGGGACTCATTTCTATATCCATCACGTCACAGGGCAGGGCGACATAGCCTTTTGTTGGGTCAAAATCTTGCGAAAATGCCATAATTTTCCTGTTCTCCGAAGCGCAATGCTTGCGGTGATTCTGACATTCTGCTATCAAAGGTTTAGGAAAACGCGATAGCGAATGCTGTTCGTTTTAGAGGCTTTGAGTGGTTGCCGCCGCTCGGAGCCTCTGCTTTTTGTGCAGGATGATTTGGGTTTAGCTCATTGCCTTTTCCTTGCTCGATACATAGCCTTCATCTTGCCTTTGCTAGAAAGACTGTCCCAGTTTGGACGATGGGTGACTATGCGACTGTGCCCACATCTTTGCGATATGGTGCTGGTTTCTTCTGTAACTGCCTCTGAGACCGATTCTGATCTCTTATACGTGGTATTTGAACCATTAATGGCCCGAAAGCCATGTTTAAGGCAAGAGATTCTGTGTTTTGGATGGGTGGGTATGCGTACCTAAGCTGTAAGACGCATAACAATTTGACCGTAAGGTATTGATAATTATTAGATAAGTTAAATTTTTGAGTAACAGGGCGCTCTAGCCTATTTCGTGATTTTACAGATCGCAAAATTGAAGTTGGCCCGAATCGTTCCTTTGCTTGTGCTCAGATGCCGAGCGTGATGCATTAGCAGGGCTATGAACAGAATTGCGTCGTCACAAACCCAAGCCTCGTTTCCTGCGTTGACCTATATTGGGATCGACGGTGTTTTGGTGCGCTTTGCAGATCGGGTGACCGAGCAAGGCAATCGGGCGGCGTTAGCGTTTCACACACATATGAGCCATGCGGGTATTGAGGGTGTGCTAGAAAGCGCACCGTCTTTGATCGCTGTCTATCTGCGCTTGGATATATCGGGTGACGTCAGCGCGATTGTGCAAAAGGTCCGCGAAGCCCTGACCGCGCGAGATTGGTTTAGTGAACCGGCAACAGAAGGGCGGCTTTGGACGATCCCCTGTTGTTTCGATGGACCGCAATTGGCGGAGGCGGCCGATCTTGCTGGCGTGAGCGAACAGGCGGCCATCAAAGAGCTGACACAGGCGCAGGTGCGGGTACTCACAATCGGCTTTGCTCCCGGGCAACCTTATTTGGGAAATTTGCCCGAACATTGGAACCTGCCGCGTATGAGTGGCATTGCGCCCAATGTTCCGGCCTGTGCCTTGGTGGTCGCTGTTCGGCAGTTGATCATTTTCGCGAATGCTGCGCCGACAGGATGGCGTCATATTGGAACCACGGGTTTTCAGGATTTCCAGCGAGAGCGGGCTGAGCCCTTTGCATTTCGTGCGGGGGATTTGGTGCAATTTAGCAAAGTGGGCCGCGGTGAAATGGATGCGCTGATCCTGCGCGAGGATGGCTTGGGCGGCGCGATCTGCGAGGCTCTGACATGAGCGCGCTTGTTGTGCAACGCATCGGGCCAGCGGTCACGGTGCAAGATGCAGGGTGGAGCGGCACATTGGCCAGCGGTCTATCGCGCGGCGGTGCCGCAGATACCCGCGCTTTGGCAGAGGCGTGGGCTTTGCTGGGGCAAAGTGATGTGGCAGTGCTTGAGATGGCAGGTATGGGCGGCCGATTTATCGCGGAGGCGGCACTGCGGATTTCACTGACAGGCGCGCAGATGCAGGCGACACTTGATGGCGCTGCATTGCATTGGGGCGCTGTGCACCGCGTGGAGGCGGGGCAGGTGTTGGAGATTGGCGCTGCGATGTCTGGTGTGTATGGCTATCTTGGTGTCGGTGGCGGATTTGATGTGCCGCGATTCATGGGATCGGCGAGCACGCATCGTGCGTCTGGTCTTGGACAGGTTGTAAAGATCGGGGATCGTTTGCGCGTGGGAGCAGATGCTCATGCTGATCGCGTTGGGCTGTCCTTGCCAAAAACGGCTGCACGCAGCGGCGTTATTCGCGTTG
>NZ_JBDWVM010000326.1:0-4718 GCF_039984035.1 Planktotalea sp.
ATAATGTCGACTACCGTTTCCAGTTTCCGCGCGAGAAAGAGATCAAAACTGGCTGTATCGCAACCTTCAGGATCTTCTATCGCGGCGAACCCGGTATGACATCCATCAGTTTCTCACTGGAGGACTACGAACTAGGCCGCATCCATATGGAAGAGCTCGACCGCCAGATTGTCGAAGCCCTGACCGGTGAGGAGGTCGAGGCCTCGGATATGGATCTGTAATCCATGGATAGCCAGACGCATCTGAACGCGCTATGAGACACGCATGATCATGAAGCGCGTACATATCACCCAAACCTAGCGCCCCCCAACATTCGGCGGGCGGCTTCGCGCTGTTCGCCCCGATGATCATTCATCTCCGCACCTGCCCGTCGCCGTCCGCGCCACCACCGCACGACGGAGAACCGACATGACCAACTGGTACACAGCTGACCCCCATTTCGGGCATGAGAACGTCATCAAGTTCTGCAATCGCCCCTTTCGTTCGGCGAACCACATGGACGCAGTTCTCATGCAGAACCTATGGGCCATGGTTGGCCCCAAGGACGTGCTTTGGATCATTGGCGACTTCGCCCATGGGTCAAAAGCCAAAGACGCCGAATGGCTCACCAAGCTCTTTGACAAGCTCCCCGGTGCAAAAAAGCACCTCGTCGTTGGCAACCATGATTTGGAGCCAACACAAACATTGCCGTGGACAAGCGTATCGCATCTGGCCGAGGTTCGCGACGGCCCTCAGAAGCAGGCGCACACGCTTTGCCACTACCCGTTGATCACATGGAACCACGCCCGCCGTGATGCGCTCCAGATATTTGGCCATGTCCACACTAACTGGAAAGGTTCACGCAACAGCGTCAACGCTGGTGTCGATGTCTGGGACTACATGCCCGTCCGTTTTGAGGACATCGCGCGCCGTGCCAAAACGCTGCCTGTGAACAAGCATTGGGCCGACGTCGAACATAACGTGAAGGAAATCTGATATGTCACGCTCATATCGTAAGACACCCATCTGCGGGATGACCACCAAGGACAGCGACAAGTCGTTCAAGAAAGCCGAGCACAAACGGGCGCGGCGGGCTGAGAATGCACGTGATCTAACCGTCGATGATCCATCCGCCGCAAAAGCATTCGGTAACCCATGGGGCGCACCCAAAGACGGCAAGCAGTGGATCGATCCCGCTCGCTTCCCTGAGATAATGAGAAAGTAAGAGTGATGGCCCGTTTTCTAATCTGGAGCGATCTGCACGATGAATTCTGGGGCGGCTTCAATCTGCCCGACCTGTCCGCGCCTGTGGACGGGGTTTTGATTGCTGGCGACACACACACGATGGGTCGTCATCTGGATATCCCGGCACAAGCTGCGCGCAAGTACGGCTGCCCAGTCGTCGTGATCTGGGGCAATCATGAGGTCTATGGATCGATTTGGTCTGAACTGCGCGAGCAAGAAGCTGTACAGCTGGCACAGCTACACGCCGAGGGTTTAGATATCCGTGTGCTTCATGGTGCGGCAACGGAGATCGCAGGGGTACGCATTATTGGTGCAACTCTGTGGACCGATTTGAAGTTGTATCCACCGTTTGAATTGCTGGCCCGCACAATGGTCTCTGCGTACATGCAAGACTATCGCGTGATCCGCACCGCGCCCAAAACGCGCTTCACCATCGACGATATGTTGGAACGCCACGCGGAAGACAAAGTGGCGATCTTCGAAGCACTTCGGGGACCCTATGACGGCCCTACTTTAGTGATGACCCATCACCTGCCAGTGCGTGAATTGATCTGTCCAATGCGCACAATCGGCGGGAACGAAAAGCGCGCCATGAGCGCCGGGTTCGCAAGCACCCTTTGGGATGAAATTCGAGGCCACGACATCCACACATGGGTCTGGGGACACAGCCATGAGGGCGAGAATTGGACCGGTGCAGGAGACCTTGGCCCGATTAAATTCGTCACCAATCAGCGTGGCTATCCGGGCGAAGATGTCGCATTCGATCCGGGTTACATTATAGACGTGTGAGTGTGGTTGCGGGTTTGGCCGGGAGATAGCCAGTGCGCGCGGCTTTGCAGGCAATCAGCCAAACCATCACCCATGATCATCGACTTTCACCATGGATGAACGTAGCGAACCGACACCCAGACCAGCCATTCATCGGTACCCACCTCAATGCGGCTCTGCGGAGAGGCTGTGTGGAAACTCTGTTGATACCGAGTGCGGCTTTAGCTTTTGCCGTTTGTGTTGGTTTTGGCGTGGAATCTTCATTTCGGCTGTCTCGAGGGTTCGTAGGGCCAACTGTCACCATTTTTAACAGATCCGTCGCTTCAGGCCCCAATTTCAGGGCAAACGAAGCCTCTTACGCCTTCATCGCCGCGATCATAGCGGGAATGCCCATGATGTTCATCACGCGGGTCATGTTGTAGGCGAGCACGTGCAGGGCTATCTCTGCCGCCACCTTTTTCAATGTTCGCATCTTAAAGTGGGTGGCCCCCATCCATGATTTAATGGTGCCGTAGGGATGCTCAACAGTCATACTGCGAACAGCCAGTTGTGCGGGATCTTTATCCAGCCGTTCTTGGACCCGCTCAAGAACATCTTCGTGTTCCCAGCGACGCACACGTCGCTCTTTGCTGGTCGTGTATTTATCTTTGATAGCACAATCGACGCAGGCACCCGACCAATAGGACCTGATGGCTTTGCCATCTTGCTGGCCCGTAAATCGATAAGTCAGCTCCTCGCCGGCAGGGCAAACATAGGTATCCTTTTCTCTGTCGTAGGCAAAATCAGCCTTGTCAAACTGACCCCGTGCTGCGGCGTTTGATGTCATCGGCTTTGGGACAACAACCGAGATGCCAGCCTCTTCGCTCGCAACAATTTCTTCGCCTTTGTAATAGCCTTTATCGGCGATAGCCGTGAGTTGATCTGTTGCCATGACATCGTTGGCGGCCTCGGCCATCATAGATAAGGCGTCGCGATCGAATCCAAGCATCGTGACTTCATGCGCGACAATCAAATGGTTGTCAGCCTCGACCGCCGTTTGCACATTATACCCAACGATACGCGGCATCCGCGCCGTTGTTGCCATGGAACGGGCATCGGGATCAGTCAGCGAGACCTGCGTTTCGCCGGTCTCATCCATCCGTTGTTTAATTGATCTGTAACGCAAGGCCTCCTTTTGCAGATGTTCCAGCTTTCGCAGGGTGCGCTCCATGCGCGCTTCAGGAAGCACTGTTCCAGTCTGCTCGAACACTTCATCGGCACGGTCCAACTCGCCCAAATAACGCTCAATTGCTTTGTCGATCTCGCCCAACTTCTGGCGCAACTTACCACGTGTGTAATTCTTGGCCTTAGAGTTCACGGCTTTGAAGCGGCTGCCATCGATGGCGACCACGTCCCCATCAAGTAGACCCATGTTGCGACACAAGGCCACGAACTGCTGGCATACTTTGCGGATCGCTGGCCCGTTATCTTTCCTAAAATCCGCAATCGTCTTAAAGTCCGGCCTCAACCGACCCGTCAGCCAAATGAGCTCCAGATTGCGCCCACACTCACGTTCCAAACGTCGCGACGACTGCACTTGGTTAAGATACCCGTAGAGATAAATCCGCAGCATCAGCCCCGGATGATAACCAGGCCGACCCGTCGCGGCAGGTTGCTCGTTGAAACCAAGGGCAGCAAAATCAAGCATGTCCACGAAAGCATCAATGGCGCGGGCGTGGTTATCCTCATCAACATAATAGTCGAGGTGTTCAGGAAGCAACATCGTCTGCTGACGGTCTAAACCTTCGATGAAATGCGCCATGAATGACCTCCATACGGTGTACGGAAATTATAACATAAATCGGAAAATTTGGGTGAGTTTTCACACAGCCTCTCCGCGGAACGGAAGTTGGTGCATCGCGCGGCGAAGGTCTCCTTCGAGCCCAGAACAACCATTGTTGCAAAATGAACGAATGACATGGTGTGTCTGTGGGTGCCGCTCTCCTTGGGCAAACGAGGTACAGTATACTGGCCTCAATGAAGCAGCCACTGAGGAGAACGACAATGGCATACTATGTTGGATTGGACGTGTCCGTCAAAGAAACGTCGATTTGTATTATGGATGACAAAGGCGATGTTGCCGCACGCACAGATATCTCAACAGATCCGGATCTGATCGCGCGCTTCATTTCAAAGCACGCGCCAAAGGTAGAGCGGGTGGTTCATGAGAGTGGCATCCTAGCGATTTGGCTCACCCGCGAGTTAGAGAAGCGTGGTGTTCCGATCATTTGCATAGATGCACGTTTGGCCCACAAAGCGTTGTCGGGACGAATTAACAAATCTGACCGCGGCGATGCTGAGGGGCTGGCTCAGTTGGCGCGCACGGGTTGGTTCACTCAAGTCCATATCCGCAGCGAATCCTCTGAGCGCGTGCGCGTCCTGATTGGTGCCCGCGAGCGGCTGATCCGTATGCGTAAGGATCTTGAGGGTCATGTACGTGGCGTCCTCAAGGTGTTCGGTGTTTGCATGAAGTCGGTTGGGACGGGAAAATTGCGAAGGAGCTTTCGGGACCAGCTCGCAGCTGCGGCGAATACGGATCCGGCGATTGCGATGCTGTCAGAAACGTTCATCCCTCTGCACAAGACACTGTGCATTGCCAGAGATGCGCTGGACGACGAAGTAAGGATGATGGCGCGCGACAGTGAGCTGGCGTGCCGACTGATGACCGTTCCGGGTGTTGGCCCGAT
>NZ_JBDWVM010000327.1:0-4140 GCF_039984035.1 Planktotalea sp.
TCCAAGCCTTACGCGTTTACGGCACGTCCTTGGGAGCTCACGAAGACAGAGACAATCGACGTGATGGATGCCATGGGTGCCTCTATCCGCGTTGATACGAAAGGCCGTGAAGTGATGCGCATGTTGCCGCGCAACCATGACGGCGTGAACGAGGAATGGATTTCCGATAAAACACGCTTTGTTTGGGATGGTCTGCGCCGTCAGCGCCTTGATCGCCCTTACATTCGTGAAAACGGCAAATTGCGCCCTGCAGGTTGGGGCGAAGCGCTTGGCGCGGCTGCGGCTGCAATGAAGGGCAAGAAAGTTGCTGGTTTGATTGGTGATCTGGCCCCTGTTGAAGCTGCTTTTGCGCTGAAGCAATTGGTGACAGGTATGGGCGGCACGGTTGAATGCCGCACGGACAAAGCAAAGCTGCCTGCTGGCAATCGTTCAGGCTATGTGGGCAATGCTGCGATTGAAGATATCGACACGGCAGAGAGAATTTTCATCATCGGTGCAAATCTCGTGACCGAAGCGCCTGTCTTGAACGCGCGTATTCGCAAGGCGTGGAGCCGAGGCGCGACAGTTGCGCTGATTGGTGAGCCTGTTGATCTGACTTATGACTATGTGCATCTGGGAACGGATCGCACGGCGCTGCAAAAGATCGCAGACATGGATCATTCCGACAAACACGGCACTGCTGGTGTGATGATCATTGGCCAAGGCGCGCTGCAAGAAGCAGACGGCGAAGCGGTTCTTGGAACAGCAATGGCCACAGCGGAGGCGGCCCAAGCGAAATTCATGGTGCTTCACACGGCGGCTGGCCGCGTTGGCGCGATGGACGCGGGCTGCACGACTGAGGGCGGCATCGAAGCGGCGACCAAGGATGCAGAGGTGATTTATAACCTCGGCGCGGATGAGGTCGAGATCGATGCAGGCGCATTTGTGATTTACCAAGGTAGCCATGGTGATCGCGGCGCGCATCGCGCTGACATAATCTTGCCGGGTGCAGCATACACGGAAGAGCAGGGGCTCTTTGTGAACACCGAAGGGCGTCCGCAGCTTGCGATGCGCGCTGGGTTTGCGCCGGGTGATGCGAAAGAAAACTGGGCGATCTTGCGCGCGCTGTCGGCTGAACTCGACGCGACGCTTCCATATGACAGCCTTGCGGCGCTGCGCACGGAATTGGTTGCTGAGGTTCCACACCTGAAACAGATCGACGATGTGGTAGAAAACGAATGGCAACCGCTGCCAGCAAAGAAGATGGGCAATGCCGCGTTCCGCTATGCATTGAACGACTTCTATCTGACCAACCCCATCGCCCGCGCAAGCGAATTGATGGCGGAGCTGAGCGCGAATGCAAAAGCGCGCGGCGCGAGCGGAAAGATAGCAGCAGAGTGAGCTTTCTCAACAGCATATCCCCTTCCACGCTGATTGCGGGGCTTGCTTTGGCGAGCGCTGTGTCGGGGTGCGAGCAATCAAGCGAGCTGAAAGAACCGCCGTTCAAACCTGAGTATCAGGGCGTGAACACACGGTTGCTCGATGGGGATTTGGTGAATTTTCAAGTCAAGATGACAGGCGCGCGTGAAACCACAGATGTGGATGCTTACGCGGAATGCGCTGCGGCGCAATATGCGCTTATTCGTGGCTACGGTTTTGCGCGTCACTTGCGCACAAGCGTAGTCGAAGAAGAGGCTGGCCTGTGGCTCGCGGATGCTGTTTATACCATCTCGCCTGCGCTGCCACGCGGATCAAAAACGATTGACGCCGAAGTCACCGTTTCCGCATGTGCCGAAAACAAGATACCGACGGTGTGAGGACCTAATGTACGACTTTTTCACCACCACCACATTGGGCATGGGCCTAACAATCGTTGGGCAGATTTTCCTTCTGGTCATTCCTTTGCTGTTGGCTCTGGCCTTCTTGATGTACGCGGATCGTAAGATCTGGGCGGCCGTCATGATGCGCCGTGGACCTAACGTTGTTGGCGTCTTTGGCCTGCTGCAAAGTTTCGCGGATTTCTTGAAGTATATCGTTAAGGAAGTCGTATTCCCTGCAGGGGCGGACAAGGTTGTCTTCCTCATGGCGCCGATGGTCACATTGGTCATGTCGCTGATCGCTTGGGCGGTGATCCCGTTCAACAACGGTTGGGTCCTTTCGGACATCAACGTGGCGATCCTCTATGTCTTTGCGGTCTCCTCGCTTGAGGTTTACGGCGTGATCATGGGCGGTTGGGCGTCTAACTCCAAATACCCATTCCTCGGCTCGCTCCGTTCTGCGGCGCAGATGATTTCTTACGAGGTTTCGCTCGGTCTGATCATCATCGGCATCATCATTTCGTCCGGCTCCATGAACTTTGGCGATATCGTCGCCTCGCAAGATGGCTACGGCATCTTCAGCTGGTACTGGATCCCACATTTCCCGATGTTGATCCTGTTCTTCATCTCTGCGCTTGCGGAAACCAACAGACCGCCGTTTGACCTTCCCGAAGCGGAATCCGAATTGGTGGCTGGCTATCAGGTTGAATATTCTTCCACGCCCTTCCTGCTCTTTATGATCGGGGAACTGGTGGCCGTGGTTCTGATGTGCGCGTTGATTTCTCTGCTGTTCCTCGGTGGTTGGTTGTCCCCGATTGAAGCACTGCCGGATGGCATCTTCTGGATGGTAGGCAAAATGCTCGTTGTGTTCTTCTTCTTCTCCATGGTGAAGGCGATCACACCGCGTTACCGCTACGACCAACTGATGCGCATTGGTTGGAAAATCTTCCTGCCGCTCAGCTTGTTCTGGGTCGTATTCGTCGCATTCGCTGCAAAATTTGATTGGTTCTGGGGCGCCTTCGCGCGCTGGACCGTAGGGGGCTAAACCAATGGCAAACATCGATTACGGCCGCACGGTCAAATACTTCTTGCTCGCGGATTTCTACAAAGGCTTCAAATTGGGCCTGCGCTACATGTTCGCGCCGAAGGTGACGTTGAACTACCCGCATGAAAAGGGACCGCTGTCGCCGCGTTTCCGTGGTGAGCACGCATTGCGCCGCTATCCGAACGGCGAAGAGCGCTGCATCGCGTGTAAGCTCTGCGAAGCGGTGTGCCCTGCGCAAGCGATCACCATCGATGCGGAACCGCGTGATGATGGCTCCCGCCGCACGACGCGCTATGACATTGACATGACGAAATGCATCTACTGTGGTTTCTGCCAAGAAGCCTGTCCCGTGGATGCCATCGTTGAAGGCCCGAATTTCGAATTCTCAACCGAGACCCGCGAAGAGCTATTCTATGACAAGGACAAGCTGCTCGAGAACGGGGATCGCTGGGAAGCTGAAATCGCCCGTAACCTCGAGCTGGATGCGCCTTACCGATGAGCGATGCAAACAACCCCTTTGCCATGATGATGGCCCAAGCGCAGGAAATGGCGAAAGCCTTTAACCCGACGCTTGAGGGCTTTTCACCCAAGGCAATGGAAAATCTTTGGCCGACGATGACGAAGGACATGATGGAAATGTCCTTTGGCAAGGGCGTGTCCAAAGACGGGCTGGATGCAAAAACACGGCTGCTTTTGACGCTTGCGGGTTTGACCATGCAAGGCGCGCAGAATGAAACGCAGCTGCGTATGACCGTGCGCCATGCCCTTGAGGCCGGCGCGACCAAAGATGAAGTGACTGAGGCCATCGCACAAATGTCGATGTTCGCAGGTCTACCCGCCATGAGCCGCGCGATGGAACTCGCGCAAGAGGTTCTATCTGAGACCAAGGATGATGAGACATGACCGTCGCTGACTTTATTTTCTACCTCTTCGCGATCTGCACGATCACGGGCGGGCTGTTCACTGTAATCAGCCGCAATCCGGTGCATTCCGTGCTCTGGCTGATCCTTGCGTTCCTGTCCTCTGCGGGTCTGTTCGTGCTGCTGGGTGCTGAATTCGTGGCGATGCTTTTGATCATCGTCTACGTCGGCGCGGTGGCGGTGTTGTTCCTCTTCGTGGTGATGATGCTCGACATCGACTTTGCCGAACTGAAGGCGGAGATGGCGAAATATATGCCGCTTGCGCTGTTGATCGGCCTTGTTTTGCTGATGCAATTCACCATGGCCTTTGGTGTTTGGGAAGCGAGCGATCAGGCGGCTGGCCTGCGCGATGCGGTGACGCCAACGGATACGCAAAACA
>NZ_JBDWVM010000328.1:0-16199 GCF_039984035.1 Planktotalea sp.
GCGACGAAGTAGAAGTCTTCTTGCGCTCTGCAGAGAACGCACGCGGCGAAGCGGTTATCTCTCGTGAGATGGCGCGCCGTGAAGAAGCTTGGGATCGCCTCGAAAAAGCATACGCAGACGAAGAGCGCGTTGAAGGCGCAATCTTTGGTCGCGTTAAAGGCGGCTTTACTGTTGATCTCGGCGGCGCGGTTGCGTTCTTGCCAGGTTCTCAGGTTGACGTGCGCCCTGTGCGCGATGCGGGCCCGTTGATGGGTCTTAAGCAGCCGTTCCAAATCCTCAAGATGGACCGTCGTCGTGGCAACATCGTTGTTTCTCGTCGTGCGATCCTTGAAGAGTCCCGCGCAGAGCAGCGCGCTGAAGTCATCGGTAACCTCACTGAAGGTCAAGCGGTTGACGGCGTTGTTAAGAACATCACCGAGTACGGCGCATTTGTCGATCTTGGCGGCGTAGACGGCTTGCTTCACGTGACAGACATGGCATGGCGCCGTGTGAACCACCCGTCCGAGATTTTGACAATCGGCGAGACGGTCAAGGTTCAGGTCATCAAGATCAACAAAGATACACACCGTATCTCCCTTGGTATGAAGCAGTTGCAAGAAGATCCATGGGATCTGGTTGCTGGCAAGTACCCACTTGAGTCCACACACACGGGCCGCGTGACAAACATCACTGATTACGGTGCATTTGTTGAGCTTGAGCCAGGTGTTGAAGGTCTGGTTCACGTGTCTGAAATGTCTTGGACAAAGAAGAACGTACACCCGGGCAAAATCGTGTCTACGTCTCAGGAAGTCGAAGTCATGGTTCTGGAAATCGACGGCACGAAGCGCCGTGTTTCCCTTGGTCTCAAGCAGACACAGCGCAACCCATGGGAAGTCTTTGCAGAGCAGTTCCCTGAGGGCACTGAGGTTGAAGGCGAAGTCAAGAACATCACCGAGTTCGGTTTGTTCATCGGTCTCGAAGGCGAGATCGACGGCATGGTTCACCTGTCCGACCTGTCATGGGACGAGCGCGGCGAAGAAGCGATCCAGAACTACCGCAAAGGCGATATGGTTCAGGCCGTTGTTTCTGAAGTCGACGTTGAGAAAGAGCGCATCTCGCTCTCCGTTAAAGCGCTTGGCGGCGACAAGTTCGCTGAAGCGGTTGGCGGCGTGAAACGTGGCTCTATCGTGACTGTCACAGTGACAGCGATCGAAGAGGGCGGCGTTGAGGTCGAGTATGAAGGCATGAAATCCTTCATCCGTCGTTCAGATCTGTCCCGTGACCGTGCAGAGCAGCGCCCAGAGCGTTTCTCCGTTGGCGATAAAGTCGACGTGCGCATCACAAACGTTGACGCGAAAACACGCCGCTTGGGTGTTTCCGTGAAAGCGCGTGAGATCGCAGAAGAGAAGGAAGCAGTTGAGCAGTACGGTTCTTCTGACTCCGGCGCGTCCTTGGGTGATATCCTTGGCGCAGCTCTGAAGTCTGACGACTAAGCTTAAGCGCTTATGAAATAGAGAGGCCCCGCTGGAGCGATCCGGCGGGGCCTTTTTGTTTATTTGGAGCCGAATGTCCTCTTTTAGAGTTCACTCATTCGAGGCGCACGCAATTCGGGTCTCGTCGAGTTAAACCTCGATCACATGTCCCGTCTTTGGATTTGCTGAGCCTGCAGCCAAAGCCGCATATGGGGTCATTGCTGCTCCAAGCCCTTGATGTGTTTCCAGCGACAGCCAGCGCGTCGCGTCTTGAACGATCATTTGTGTGGCTTCACCAATCTTCTGATCAATGACACCTTTGCCCCAATCTTTCTTGCGTTTCTCTATCTGGCTTGGCGCAAAGAAGAATTCAGGCTTCGGCCCTGCCACTTCGATTTGCGGGGCGAACTGATCCCAATGGGAAATTCCAACCGCAGACGAATGGTTCAGGTTCCCCTCTAAGCGCGCATGAAGACGTCGTTTCACATCGCCATTGCCCGCCATATCCACATACACCGTCGCAACTTGATCAAGTGTTTCTACGTTATCGTAGCTCACGATTTGATCGCAAAAGCCCAATTCACCGACAAAATCAGCGTTTCCTTTGCCCGTCAGTCCAACAACGTTATAGGGCTTGGCTGCGTGTTTCGCTAAAAATGCGGTGAGACCCAATCCAGTTTTAGAAGAGGCTGAACCAACAACGATCTGCTTGGCCCCAAACCAGTCGTTGTCCATCAACCAATCGTAAAGCAAATAGGATGTTGCGATCAGCGGCTGCATCAAAGCCTGATACGGATCGCTCTCTTTCGGGACGGCCGCTGCGCGAGAGTAGATGTTGTAAACCGCAGGTAAATCCACACGGTGGGGGGCAACATCGCGCACAGCATTGCTGCCATGTGGGGTGGGTTGCATCACCAATTCGGATGCGAGTGGATAAAATCCGTAGAACCGTTCGCCAACCGAAACCACGTCAGATGTGCTTTCAACCACTTCGGCAAAGCCCCAAACGGGCACCAGCCCCCATTCCTTTTCGGTCGTGGGAAAGAACTTCCAGTACCCAATCGCAAACCCCGATGCGGCGTAGGTCACGTTGTTTGCGGTCAACGCAAACCGTTCGATCCGCAACCGTGCTTGTCCTTCAGACAATGCAGTGAACGGCACATTTACAAGTTTTTGTTCTGTGATTTTTTGGGTGTGCGTTAGGACTTGAGTTACATCAGACACGGCAAAGTTTCCTTTTCAGATGTGCTACCCTGCCATACCCCACGTTCACCTCTAAAGTGTTTCGCTACGTCAGATTTTCTTCGTTTTCCTACCGCAGTGAGCCAGCCCAATCCAATTTTCGAGCGTTGAGCCGATACCCCATGTCAGTGCAATGCATCGCATCGTTTGCATTGGCGCTGAGCTGTTTTTCCATTCGATCTATTGATCGACCGGGCTGGCAAGGAGGCGAGAAGCACCCATCGTCCCCTCCCAAATTACATCCAGAGCAGCATGCAAAGATAGCTCCTTTTCATGCTCCCACAGCATAATGGCGCCGCCAATTGCCGAAGAGACGTTGATTGCAAGCGCAGCTGCGATTTGGCGGTTGCCTACACGGTCAAACAGGGCGTTTGAAATATCACGGCGTTCTTCCGCGAGATACCCTTCAAGGATGCCGCGTGCTTTTTCGTTTGATTTCAGAATGTTCCCGAGCATGCGAAGAATGTCTTCCCGCGCGGACAATTTGGCAATGTGCTGATCCAACAGTTGTTTGATCTCAGCCGCAAGCGGACCAGACCCGTTGCGCAACGCGTCTTTCTGTTCTTCCGTGAACTTTGGCGGGTGGCCGACGGCGGCGGCCTCTTTGTTGGGATAATAGTTAAAGAAGGTTCTCGTGCTGACACCTGAGGCGGATGCGATCTCTTCCGTCGTCACATTCTCAAGGCCTTTATCTTCGGACAATTCCAAAGTCGTTCTCTGAATATGAAACGCTGTTTCCTGTCTTCGTTTTTGTCGTAACGAAAGTGTCATCTGACTAAACCTTGCATAGTGTGCAATATTTGCATAGCAAGCAAAAAAGCAAACTGCAAGTCAAGGATTGAAGAGAACATGAAACATGCTGGGAAGCTCGCACTGCTGGTCGCCATAGTCGGTGTGCTGGCCTCAACACTAATTTTGTTCGGTGCACGATTGGGCATATGGGAGCCGCTGACGGGCTTTGGCCTTTACCGCACTTACTTCAATTCAATTGCGATGATTGTCGCCGCGGTGGGCCTTTTGGCAGTGCTCATTCATTTCGTTCGCCGGGAAAAATCGGGTGCCGCAATGGGTACAGTGGCGGCGGTCGTTGGTGTGATCTGTTTGGTGCCAATGATTCAGTCGACACTGAATCCGCTTGTGCGCGGTGCGCCGATTAACGACGTGACAACCGATACAGCCAACCCACCCGAATTCTTGATCTTGGATGATACGCGCGCGGGTGCGAAGACGTCTCTCGTATATGCTGGGCCAAAGGTTGCTCAGACGCAAGCCCGTGTCCACCCAGATATCGCTCCACTCGAAACGGATCTGCCAGCTCAGGAAGCATTCGCCCGAGCGCTAGAGCTTGCCAGCGATCTAGGCTGGGAGATCGTGGGGTCTGATGCTGAAGCGCTTCGTTTCGAAGCAACCGTCCGAACATCCGTTTTTTACTTTGCGGATGATGCCGTGGTTGTTGTGACCAGCACCGAAAACGGAAGCCGCGTTGATATGCGCAGCGTCTCTCGAGTTGGCCGCAGTGACCAAGGTGTCAACGCCGCCCGTATTCATAACTTTCAACAACAGTTTTAAGGATATCCAGAATGAAAACTCCCAGTTCAATCGCCACGACACTGATTGCTGCGACTTTGGCTCTTGGGGTCTCGCATCCTGCTTTGGCAAAAGCGCCGACCATCCAAACCCAAGGCGCGATCATCTATCTTGCGGACAACTTGCAAGAAGAAGCGAACTTAGGATGGTGTATCGACACAGACGGTCGTGAATTGACAGATTTGCTTCATGCACACTCATGCAAACCCGAAGGTGATGATGTCTTGTTTTCCTATGCAGCGGACACGGGCATGATTTCTTCTGTCACATATGAAAATAAATGCATGGCATATAACGCGCCAGAGAATGAGGTTAATCCATTCGGCTTGATCGATTGCGACACCTCTGCAACTGAGCAAAAGTTTGCATACGATGCGGAAACACTGGAAATGCGCCTTGGCTCTGACGAGACGCAATGCCTTACAGTCTCTCCGGTCATTGATAACGCAGGTCCGTACCAGTCCCGCGATCTCATTTTGGCATCGTGTGACAGTTTGGAGCCAAGTTTCAAACAATGGGTCATTCAGAACTGATCTAACGAATTTTGAACCTTTAGCGGGCTGCACCGCAGCACATAATATCAGTCGAACTGTGCGCTGAGCGACCCGCAATCTCAAAGAAAAAGGCTTCGTCGGATCGCTCCGGCGGGGCCATTCTCAAACAAGAGCACGAGCGCTTAGTCGTCAAATTTCAAAGCTGCGCCAAGGATACCATCCAAGAACGCGTCGGAGTTCGAAGGACGAGCCGCTTTGTTGCAATTTTCATTGGCAAACTGGCGCGCAAGTCAAAGCATCACTGGATTCTCGCTCAATTGTGCTGCTTGCGGGACGAAGTAAGCTTTCACTGCGCTAGTCCGAATGGCGGCATTGGCCGAACGTCCGGGAGGGTTGCCCCTCCCCGAAAGTAGCTCACTCGCTTGCGGGAAAGGTAAACTCTGGCGCAAGAACCAGAGTTGATATCGCCAAGTCAGTCGTCGCATGACGTGCCGGACGAACGGCTGCGTATGCGTCAGATGCATAGAACGCGTTTGCAGATTCAGCACTAGGGAAACGAACGACCACTGTCAGGTTGGACACGTAATCACCTTCTAGTCGGGTCACTTTGGGTGCGACGACGAGGATTTCACCGCCCGCCTCCGTCAAAATAGGACCGAGGGGTGTCGCATAGTCCCTCATATAGCCGTCCATGTTTTCTACGTAGAGATTTGCCAGCAGATAGGTGGGGACATCCGCGTTTTCAGCCGATACCGCCGTCGCGCAAAGCAGTCCGGACGTCATGGAGGCGACAAGAGCTAGTGATGTAGTTAGGTTAGAACGCATGGTGATAGTTCCTCTTTGATCGTTGAGTTTTCTGGAGAGTTTTTGGGATGTCGTGCCTGCATCAGCTAACAGGTGGCAATCCAACGGCAGCGCGCCCTTCGTCTGTTTTTAGAGAGAAGTCGGTTCCGAGGAACGAGTCTGCGGCGGGTTTACAAAGCCATTCAATCGTTCGGGCGACCCACTCTGGCGAAATATGCGCTGAAGGATCAAGCTTGCTGACGGGATTAATGCCGGACGCCTTGATTGCAACTTGCATATCAGTCGCAACAGTTCCTGGGCTCAATCCCACGACCCTTATACCGTCAGCTCCATATTCCTTTTGCGCCACGCCGGTGAGCCTGAGAACAGCGGCCTTTGACGCGCAGTAGTGCGACCATCCCTCTAATGCGGCATTCGCAGCACCAGACGAGATATTGATGATAGTGCCTGCTCCTTGCGCCTGCATTACGGGAATGGCGTAGCGCAAGCCGTGATAGACGCCTTTGACGTTCACATCGACGATGTTGCCCCAGTCATCTGGATCACTGTCTGCGATCCGTGCGATGGGGTCGATGAGCCCAGCATTGTTCACCAGCAGATCAACGCTTGCGAATGTATCCTGCGCGTGTTGGATCAATGTGGCGACAGGGGTGGGATTGCTGACGTCGCAAACGAAAGCGCTTGCTGTGCCACCATGCGCTTTGATGTCTTGGGCAATAGTGTTGATCGTATTGTGAGAGCGTGCGGCGAGGACAACCTTTACGTCCAAGCTTGCTAAATGACGTGCTGTTGCTTCGCCAATCCCCCGACTTGCGCCTGTAATCACTGCCGTTTTGCCTGCGAGAAAGCTCATACCGTTTCCAATCTTGCACCAGCCATGGCCGTGGAAAGGTCAGCCGCTTGAAGTTCAGAGTTCAGCTGATCCGACAAAGCCGTCGCCTGTTGCAAATCGTCACTCAGCTTGTCTTGGCGCGAGAAAAAGCCGTTCATTGTTTCTTGAGAAAGAACGGGAATGGGGGCACGTCCAAGATGCCAAGTTGCAACCCGACCTTGGGGGTTAGTCTCGCGCCACATGGCTTCTGCCTGATCGGCAAGTTGGTTTGAATGGGAGCCGGAAGTGTGGGAGCTGCTATCGATGCGAAGAAGTCTAGTCATGAGAACCTCATTAGATTGGATGAGGTTTTCCTAACTGCTGCGTCTAATGTGAAAAATGATTGAGTTTGAACTACACTCGTGCAAATTATGCATGAATGGATATCACCGCTCTCAAAACTGTTCTTCTTGTCCAAAGCAGAGGCAGCATCGCAGGTGCCGCCCGTACATTGGAGGTCGATCCGTCGTCCGTGTCTCGTACGGTCGCGGCGGTTGAGGCGGATTTGGGCATCCGACTATTTCAACGGACGACCCGTCGACTAACGGTGACCGAAGAAGGTCAGACATATTTGTCCCGCGTCGCGCCACTGATCGAAGAAATGGATGCCGCACGTGAAGACGTACGTGGTCGGCGCGGTAAGCCTTCTGGACAGTTGCGCATGACATGCTCTGTCGCCTTCGCACATGAGGTGATCGTGCCCCTCTTGCCTGCATTCCAAGCGCAGTACCAAGAGGTTTCAATCGACTTGCAAAGTAGTGATGCAAACCTTGATCTTGTGGAAAACAACATTGATCTGGCACTTCGTCTTGCGCCTGCACCCAAGGGTGACCTTGTTTCGACACGCTTGATGTCTACCCGTTACCGCATCGTGGCAAGCCCTGAGTATCTGGCGACAATAGGCTCCGTGAACCATCCGAGCGACCTGCAAGAGCTGAATTGCCTACGGTTCGCTCTGCCGGGTTTTCAGGACGATTGGACCTTTCGAACTGGAGCAGCAGCCCCTTTCAACGTGACCGTGACGGGCGACCTAATGATCTCCAATGCGCTTGCTCTTCACCGTGCCGCAAAAATGGGGTTAGGGGTGGCGATGTTAGCGGATTGGCTCGTTGATCGGGATATTCAGCAGGGAAACCTGATTGCCCTTTGTGAGAATTTCGAATGCACGGCGACAACCTTTGAAACCGCCGCCTGGGCACTCTATCTGGACCGAACATACCTTCCGCAAAAGGTCCGTGTCATGATCGACTTTTTGAGGCAAAACCTGAGGTCGCCCGCGCAATAGCGTTCGTTCAGATCGCAGCTTGGGTTAATTTGGGCGTGCAGCTGATATTCGCTGCGTCTTAGAAGGACCGTCTGTATCTGTTGTTCTGTTCTGTGCGCTATGCCTTCAGTAAGCCGTGGTCAAAACAAGAGGAAGGAAGGGGAAAGTTCCGGTCTTTGTGAGCGCACATATCAGACACAGGTTTGGAGCACCTTTTTCAAAGGTCACTCCCCAAGCTCCGTCAATGTCGATTGGATCGCTTTCATCACAACAGGCGTTGCTGCCGCCAAGTCGTTTCCACGGCAAATGGCCGTTGAGAGCGTTTCGGTTAGTCGGCGAACGGCCAAAGGGCGGAACGTCAGTCGCCCTGCCTCGACATCATGTGCCACATCAGGCCACGTCAGGAACCCAACACCGCGACCACGCCTGAGAAAGTGTAGAATGGCTGGCACTGAATTACTTGTGACATGCACATCCGGACTGACACGCACGCTCAGGATTTCGCCAATCAAGCGCGTATGCATCGAGAGCGCCGAACTCGGCAAGCAAAGTGGAAAATCTAGCGCTTCTTTGAGCGATATCGGTCCATCACCTTCGGGGCCGTATCCGGGAGCTGTGACAACACCGAGATGATATTCTTTGGATTCAGCGACAATCATGCTTGTGAGCTTGGGTAAGTTGAATGCAACGGCAATATCAAGTTCGTGCGCTTCGGCGCGGCTGATGATTTCAGCGGTTGAACCAATTGCGAGATCCAATTCAACATTATCGAAACTTTCTTCCAATTTGCTGACAAGGGACGGAATCCACGTGTCCACCAGCCCAGCCATTGTGCCAAGCCTCAGGCGCAAGTCCGCTTTCTTTTGATCGCGGTGGAAGTGTTTGGATAAAGTGACGTCTGCAGCCAGCCACTCGGTGGCCGCCGCGCGAAGTTCCGCCCCTTCCGTTGAGAGCACGACCCCTTCGGAGCTGCGGATCAGGAGCTTTTTGCCGTAGCTTTCTTCCAACATCTTGATCTGTCTGCTGAGGGCAGGGGCAGAGATATTGAGCTTTTCTGCTGCTGCGCGGATGGATCCTGAGTGGGCGACAACGACAAAGGATTTAAGTTCTTTGGAAAACGCTGACATTTATTAGTGTTCCATTTTTTCTAACGCGGTGTGAATTTTATTCTACTTTTTTAAACACATTAATCCATCCTATGGTCGTTGAAAATAATCAACACCAAGGGACTGAAATGAAGCCTCGCGATCTAGAATTGCTGCAAGAAACCATCCGCTTGGCCGACCAGTCTCGAGAAAGCGGAAACCATCCTTTTGGCGCGCTTCTGGCGGATGCAGATGGCAAGATCATCTTGTCGAGCGGTAACACCCACAGCAAGGATGGCGGCACAGGGCATGCAGAGTTGAATGTTGCCCGCGCAGCGGCTGCACAATTTTCGCCGGACTTTCTTGAAAGCTGCACCCTTTATACATCCGTTGAACCCTGCAGCATGTGCGCTGGCGGCACCTACTGGGCGGGCATCGGCAGGCTGGTTTACGGCATGACGGAAGAACGTCTAGCGGTCCTAACAGGTGACAACGAAGAAAACCTGACGATGTCTTTGCCCTGCAGGCAGGTGCTTGGGGCAGGGCAGCGTGACGTCGTTGTCGAAGGCCCCATTCCCGAACTCGAAGAAGACATTGCACGATCACACAAAGACTTTTGGTGATCCTCCCCAAACTCCTCCCAAATATGAAAGACACACCATGGCAAACCGAATTCTCAACACAATCCTCCCCTTCGTTTTCGCAGCCGGTGCTGCGACGATGGCAACCGCGCAAGACGTTGTGAACTATCAGCTGGACTGGCTGCCCGGCGGCGACAAATCCCCGATTTATATCTGTATCGAAGAAAGCTTTTGCGCTGATGCGGGGCTTCAAGTGAACATCGTGCCGGGTCGTGGTTCAACCGAAGCGATCACCAAGATCGCGACAGGCACATCCGACATTGGTAGTGCAGATATTGGTGCGCTGATGGCCGCCGCCGCAGCCGAAGACGTGCCAGCGACGGCCGTCATGTCGATCTTCAACACCGGCCCTCACGCGTTCTACACCTTGGCGGGTAACGGGATCGAAAGCTTCACGGACATCGAAGGCAAATCGGTTGCGACCTCTCCGTTCACGTCATCCAATGTGTATCTGCCGCTGGTACTGGCCGACAATGGGCTGACCAAAGACGCGATTGAGCTGACAAACGCCGATCCCGGCGCACTTGGTCCTTTGTTGATGACAGGGCGCACGGATGCGATCATTGCGTGGCTGACAAACGTATCTATCTTTGAGGCCCAAGCCGCTGAAGCAGGCAAAGACCTGATCATTTTACCATGGTCTGATGCAGGGCTAGAGCTTTATTCAGCAGCGTTGGTCGCCAACGATACGTTCTTGGCGGACCGCCCTGATGTTGCCCGTCGCTTTGTCGCGGCGTTCACCAAATCTCTGGAATTCGCAAACGCAAACCCAGCGGCGGCAGGTGCGGCTGTTGCAGCGATTGTGCCCGAACTGGATGCTGCAATGATAGAAGCGGCATGGATGGACTCTTCCGTGTTGGCTTTCAACGAGGTCACCGAAAGCTACCCGCTTGGCACCTTTGATGCTGACCGTTTGGCGAAAACATGGGCACGTGTCGCAGCGGCACAAGACCTTGATCCAACAGCACTTGATCCTGAAACGGTCGTTGATCGCTCGTTCGCAGCGACTGAATGATACCAATGGCCCAAGCTCAGGATGCAATCACCTTTGCCGACATTGGGCAAACTTTCACAACACGGACAGGGCCACTCAAGGCCCTGTCCGGTGTGGATGTCGCTATCAAACGTCATGAATTTGTTGCTGTCCTTGGACCTTCGGGCTGTGGAAAATCCACGCTTTTGCGGCTGACTGCAGGGCTTGTGACACCCACTGCTGGCACTGTGAGCGTGTTCGGCATGCCGGTCACACAGCCCCGTGATGACGTCGGAATTGTGTTCCAGCAAGCGACACTTTTGCCTTGGGCCAATGTTGAAGACAACGTCGCCTTTCCTGCCAAACATATGCGGGGGCGCATCAGTACAAAAGACCGCGAGGTTGCCCGTGATGTGATCGCTAAGGTCGGATTGGCCGGTTTTGAGAAACGTCTCCCGCGCGAGCTTTCGGGCGGGATGCAACAAAGGGTCGGGATCGCACGCGCCCTATTTCGAAATCCCGACATTTTGTTGATGGATGAGCCGTTTTCGGCACTGGACGCATTGACGCGTGACCAAATGGGATATGAGCTGCTTGATCTTTGGCAATCCAGTCCAAAGACGGTTCTATTCATCACCCATTCGATCCCTGAGGCTTTGTTGCTCGCCGACCGAATTCTGGTGATGAGCGCGCGGCCGGGGAAGATCCTCGCCGACTACAAGGTTCCGCTGGGGCGTCCGCGTGATGAACGCACTCTGCGCGCGACAGAAATCCAAGACCTTGCGAGCGAGTTACGCGATCTGTTGATCGCAAAGGAGACGACCTGATGCCCGACCCGACCCAAAGGAGCGAACCTCTAATGGCCCGTTTCCTGCGCATGCCGGGCCTGTTGCCAGCATTGACGTTCGCTATCTTGCTGATCGTATGGGAGGCATCGACCCGGGTGTTCGCAATACCGACTTATATCTTGCCCGGTCCATCGCGTATTATCGGCGGCTTTGATGCGGTCCCCTTTGCCCGTTGGATGGAACATATATGGGCAACTTTGCGCGTGGCTTTATTTGGGTATTTCGTCGCGATCCTTGTGTCTTTACCGATCGCCGTGGGGCTGGCGAAATCGGAATTTATGTCGCGCGCGTTTTATCCGCTTTTGGTTGTCATCCAATCTGTTCCCGTCGTGGCCGTTGCCCCAATCATCATCGTTGTTTTAGGAACTGATGACGCGCCACGTGTGTTGATCACCTTTCTGATCGCGTTCTTTCCGTTGGTTGTCTCAATGACCACGGGGCTGCGCGCGACGCCCACGGAGTTGATCGAACTGTCCAGATCTCTGCGCGCGCCTGCATACCGCGAAATCACACAAATCCGACTGCCCTTTGCAACGCCTTACATATTTTCAGGTTTGCAAATCTCTATAACGCTCGCGGTTATCGGGGCCGTCGTGGCAGAATTCGTCGCCGCTGATGCGGGCATCGGGTATTTCATCCAGTTTTCAACGTCGATGTTCCGGCTGCCAGAAGCTTGGGCTGGCCTCACGTTGCTGGTCGTAATGTCACTGATTTTGTTCCAAAGCGTCGGCCTTGTGCAAAAACTGTTCATGCCTTGGTCGCTTCCTCAAAAGTGAAAGTGTGTGCGGAACGTTGTTAAAACTCACTGGCGAGAAAGCAATCGTCCAAGCGCTTTTACTCTAAAAATTGAAACACAGTGCAGGCTGAAACGAAAAATCATCATCTGATGGCCAAATCATCTGCCCCAAACATATGAAGGTTGTCGCTCTCAAAATTTAGCCCAACGGTTTGGCCTTCAATGTCGTGCATTGCGCCAGAGGTCCGCACAGTCAAAAGTCCAAGAGGGCCACAGTCGATATAATGGAAGAAATCTGCACCAAGGTATTCGCTGACCTGTACGACCCCGTCGCAATGACCTGATCCTGCATCGACGATACCGATATGTTCGGGACGAATGCCAAGCTGAACCCCCCCGTCTTTCAACTCCGGCGCGCGCGTAAAGGCCGTCATATCCGCGCAAGACATCAGGTTCATTTTCGGGCTGCCGATGAACTGCGCCACAAACACATTGTCAGGGCTTTCATATAGCTCACGCGGCGTGCCCACCTGCATAATGACCCCATCTTTGAGAACCACAATGCGGTCGGCCAGTGTCATCGCCTCGACCTGATCGTGGGTCACGTAGACCATGGTGGTTTCAAGCTGCTTGTGCAGTCGCGCGATTTCAAAGCGCATATCCACCCGCAAGGACGCATCAAGGTTGGATAAGGGTTCGTCGAACAGAAAACCTTTGGGCTTGCGCACAATCGCGCGGCCAATGGCGACGCGCTGGCGCTGGCCCCCGGACAGATCTTTGGGACGACGATCGAGATAGTCACCGAGCTTGAGAATATCGGCTGCATTGCTGACCTTTTCATCAATCTCGGCCTTGGAGGCACCCGCTGTTTTCAACGCAAAACCTACGTTTTCGGCCACGTTCAGATGCGGGTAAAGTGCGTAGGATTGAAACACCATCGACAGTTCCCGCTCGCTTGGGACCTTGTGGGTGACGTCGTTTCCGTCCAGTAGGATTTGCCCGCGCGAGGTTTCTTCAAGCCCTGCGATCATGCGCAAGAGCGTTGATTTTCCGCATCCCGATGGTCCGACGAAAATGATCAGCTCGCCATCTTCGATATCAAGGTCGATCCCCTTGATAACCTGCGTATCGCCGAACCACTTTTCAACGGATTTTAGATAGATTGATCCCATGCTTCAAACTGCCCCTATGCCACGTCGCTTTGTTTGGTTTCCTGCAGCCAAGATAGCCAGATCGCCGCTGTCCACGAAAAGTCAGCCCCGACGCAACCTTCGCCAGTGAGCGGGTTGAAACACTCCCAAAAGCCGGATTTTTCAATCGCATCGAGGAGGCCGTCACGGACATCTTGTGCCAAGCTTTCATAGCCCTGCTCTGAAAGGCCTTGTGCCGTCATATAATTCATTTGCGGCCATATTGGCCCGCACCAATAGCGTTGCGCTTCAAAGGCTGGAGCGTCAGGGTCCCAGCTCGGCAACATATGCGCGACTTTGCCTGAGATACGCATCATGTTCTCTACGGTGCGACGGCGCTGATCTTCCGTCCCGCTGTCCGCATAGAAGCAAAGCGCGCTGCAATTTGAAAAACCGTCAGAGTATTGCCCCGTGCGGATTTCGCGCGCAGTGAAGGCCCCCAAGGCGTCGTTCCACAGATAGTCAGTTGCGGCTTCGCCTTTGGCGATCCATGCGCGGATTTGGTCGGTCACCGCCGCTGGTTTGCGCATCCCTTCGGCCATAGCAAGCAGGTCTTTGTCGGCCCGTAGCAGGATGAAATGAATATTCGGATCAGCCATAAGGAACGGGCCCTCATCGGTTAACCGTCGTTGATCCCAGCCGATGCTGTCTCCGAAGTGAATGATGGACAGGTATTTGTCATATTGCTCTTTCGTAGGCCGAAAGCGTGGATCGACATGGGTATTGTCCATGCGTTTGTAGGGCGGAAGATCGGGCGCGACCTCCATCAGATCAAGCCCGATGTTCCATTCTGGACAATTGTCGCGTCCAGTTTCCCAAGGGTGCACTGTCGCAACGATCCCATCCACTGTGCGCGCATCGTGATACCATTTGTGCCAAGCAAACAACGCATCAAATACTTGCGCCCGTCGTGCTGGCCCTTGGCTGTCTCGGGTAATCTGCCGCACGACTGTCGCAAGCACGGGCGGTTGAGATACCCCCGTTGACGGGATCGTGCCCAGCGTTTTGCCCCAGCGCGAGGGTCCGGGGAAATAGCTGGGATCGTCGCTGCGGAAAATGATGCTGGGGATCATTCCGTCTGGCCATTGTCCCGCAATCAACGATGTAACCTCGGCCCACGCTCGATCCATGTCATAGGTCGCAATGCCAAGCGCGACAAATGCGCTGTCCCAGTTCCATTGATAGGGATACAGCCCTGCCGTCGGGATCGTAAAGCCGCCACGGTCGTTCTTAGCCAGCGTATCAATGGCGAGTTGCTTGAGAGACATGGGTTATCCTTTCACCGATCCGGCGGTCAGACCCGCGACTAGGTAGCGTTCGAACCACAGAAACATAGCGAGCACAGGCACGGTCGCGATCACCGCCCCCGCCATCAAGTGTTGGCGCGGCACCTCGGATGAGTTGAGTTCTGCAATGCCGCGCGAAAGTGTGTAGAGATCGACATTGTCGAGGAACATGAATGCGAACAGAAATTCGTTCCACGCAATCATAAAGACATAGAGCGCGACAGACGCCAGTGCGGGTAGGGCCAGCGGCAGCGTGATCTTGCGGATCACATTAAGTCGCGTCAGCCCGTCCATGAGCCCCGCTTCTTCAAGCTCTGACGGAATGCCGCGAAAATAGCCCTGGAGCATGTAGAGCGCGACAGGGATCGTGGTGGCTGGATAGACCAGCATCAGCCCCCAAAGTGTGTTGCGCATCCCGAGTTGGGAGAAGATCGCATAAAGCGGGATCACCAGAACAATCATCGGCACCATATAGATCAGCAGGATCGACCGGCTGAGGAAATGTTGGCCGGGGAATTTCAGCCGTGCCACAGCGTAGGCGCCGGGGACCGCGAAGAACAAAGTGACGAGTACAGTCACGACGGACACAATCGCGGAATTCATCAAGTAGCTGCCAAAGTGGTATTGGGTGAACAGTTCGATGTAGCTGCGAAACAACGCCTCGGTGCCTTGTGCAAAATTTAGCGAAAAATCGAGCGGGTTGGAGAGCAGCAATTGTTGGTTCTTCAGGCTCATCATCACCATGATGAAGAACGGCAAAGCCACGGCGATGGTGAAAGCCACAAGGCCAAAGCCCTTGATGAAGCGCAGGCAGAGCACTTCGACGTTATAGCGCCTTTCGCTGTTTGGTCCGAACCCAAGCGCTGTAAGGTGGATGGATTGGGACATAATCCACGCCATTAGGACAGTGAAAACCAGTTGGCCGACCGGATAGCTCGAAAGCTCTAGGCCCATGGGCGCGCCGCCTGACGCAACGGTTAAGACCAAGAGGAACACAAAGCCTGTTAAAATTCTGATGCCCAATGTGCGTTTGACTGGCGCAACGCCTGTCAGCACTGCTGCCGCAACCAATCCTGCGAGCGCGCCTGCCGTCACCTGCGGCTGGAACAATTCGCCAGATACAAACAAGGCCAGCAATGTAACCAAAACCGTCCAGATCGCACCCCAGAGCGCGCCGAAAAGCAGGCAGAGATAGAAGACATTTCCAAACCGGTTCATGCGTCGTCCTCAGGCGAGAATTTGAAGAAAATCACCGAGAAGAACAGCAAGATCAGGAACACCACCACGGCAACCGCAGCACCGGCGCCAAGGTTGGAAACCGCAAAGGCCTGTTCATAGACATTCACGGTCAGCGTGCGCGTGCCCGCCGCTCCGCCTGTCAGCAGGAAAATGTCGTCGAACTTGTTGAACGTCCAGATGAAGCGCAGCAGGAACAAAACCGCCATAATGCCCATCAACTGCGGAAGAGAGATGAAGCGGAATTGTTGCAGTGGCGTGGCTCCGTCGATCTCAGCCGCCTCATAGATGTCGGTGGAAACGGATTGCATCCGCGCTAGGATGAACAACATCGCCAGCGGGAAATAGCGCCAGATTTCAAAGATGATTACGACCGTGAGCGCGACAGGGAAATCAAACGACAGCCCGAGGATACGGATTTCGGCGACCCGCTGGCCAAGGAAATTGATCGGCCCCTCAATGACGCCCAATTGTACGAGCAGCGCGTTCAA
>NZ_JBDWVM010000329.1:0-7932 GCF_039984035.1 Planktotalea sp.
GCCTAAGCGAACGGCGCCGAGAGATGGCAATTTTTCGGGCGATGGGCGCACGGCCACGGGTGATCCTAACGCTTTTGGTACTTGAAGCGATCTTGATGGCCGCTATCGGTGCCCTGCTGGGCCTTGTCCTGCTTTATCTTGGTCTTTTCATCGCGCAGCCGCTCCTTGATAGCGCGTTTGGCCTGTGGATTCCCATCGAAGCGCCAACGCTTCGCGAACTCTGGGTTTTGCTGGGCGTTATCCTCGCTAGCGCAATTGTGAGCATGGTTCCCGCGCTCAGAGCCTATCGCATGTCCCTTGCGGATGGTATGACAGTCAAGATTTGATACGAATAGGATCGCATGATGCTCTTGTCTCGACGCCAAATGATCAGCGCAGCTGCCGCCAGCGCAGCCCTTCCACGCCTTGCCTCGGCAAGCACGGTCATGGAAATCACTTGGGACGATCTCATTCCACCCGGCGTGCCCTATTCGGAAATTATCGGCCAAGGTGAAATTGACGAAATCAATGACACGTGGAACCCGATTTATGACGAGAACGCGAACAAGCTGAACCCGCTCCTAAATGGCACCCGCATCAAGATGCCCGGCTACATCGTTCCCCTCGACCTCAACACGAAGGGCGTAACAAGCTTCATCCTGGTCCCTTACGTTGGCGCTTGCATTCATACACCGCCGCCGCCGCCCAACCAGCTTGTCTATGTGACCACGGAAAACCCCTGGCCTGGCGATGATCTTTGGGAAGCCGTCTGGGTCACAGGGCATATGAAGCACGAGACCCAATCAACCGAGATCGCAGAAACAGGTTACACATTAACCGCCGAGGCAATGGAAACCTACGTTTGGTAAACCCCATCGTGAACCGCCGCGATATTATGGCAGGTATTGCCGCGCTTTCGTTAACCTCGAGCCTTGCCCGCGCTGAAGAATTCGTCGACTTGAACTGGAGCGATCTTGTTTCCGACGGTCAAGCGCCGTCCTTTTCTTTCACGCAAAACCACGATGACGCCATATCGACTGCGCAGCCTCCCTCTTTGGGTGTGCGCACGGATTGGAACGATCAAACTGTGCGACTGCCCGGATTTATCGTGCCGCTCGATTATTCTGGCACGGGTGTCACAACCTTTATGCTGGTTCCGTTTGTAGGAGCATGCGTCCATGTTCCGCCGCCCCCAGCCAATCAATTGGTGTTCGTGACGACCAAAGACCCCTACCAATCCTCGGGGTTATTTGAGGCCGTGCGCGTCATAGGCAAGTTTGGCACGTCCTCGACCTCTAACCACTTGGCGGATGTGGCTTATTCACTAGCGGCCGATAAGATCATACCGTTCAAATTATAATCTTCGGTGCTCTTGATACGGCTCATGTGATGCCCATCTAGATGTCCACCCTAACGCGCAAGGATATTGCCATGACTGCTCAACCTCTTCGTATCGATATCGTCTCGGATGTTGTGTGCCCTTGGTGCATTGTTGGATACCGCCAGTTGAAACAGGCTGTGGACGCGACGGGCGCAGAGGTCGACATCCATTGGCATCCCTTTGAGCTGAACCCGAATATGCCCGCCGAGGGGCAAAACATGGTTGAACATATCATGGAAAAATACGGATCAACCAAAGAACAATCCGCCGCCAATCGAGCCCGCCTCACTGAGGTTGGCGCGGAGCTTGATTTCGAGTTCGCGTTCTCTGACGATATGCGGATGCACAATACCTTCAACACGCATCAATTGCTGCATTGGGCAACGCAACAAGAGCGCGGCAATGATCTGAAACAAGCGCTATTCGTCGCCCATTTCACGCATCATCGTGATCTATCCGACAATGATGTTCTTGCAGATGTTGCCAGCGAAATCGGCCTTGACCGTGCAGAAGCAGTGGAGGTTCTGAGCGATCAACGCTTTGCAAACGCCACGCGTCAGGAAGAGCAATTTTGGACCCAGCAAGGCATAACAGGTGTGCCAGCGATGGTCTTTGATCGCCAATATCTGGTGACAGGTGCGCAGGGCGTAGAAAACTATACCAACATTCTGGGTCAGCTCGCCAAGAACGCACAAGACGCAGCAGAATAAGAATTAAGGAACGAAGGTAAAGCGCCCCTCGCGGCCAAATTCTTCCTCCATTCCAACATCTTCCCACATGTCGGATGCGATGTTGAAGACCTCATCACTGACATGCATGGCATAGGTCTCGCCCTGCTCCGCGTTGCGCTGTGCAACGCGGAGCGCGCGCTCGTCTCGCGGTGTTTGCAGCACATGCACACGAAAATCGCGGTCCTCATCCGCCAACGCATCATATAGCTTCAAACGATCGTCAACACGGATGAGGCCGAGTTCGACAATCGCATCGCGACCATAGTCTTGCTGGCCCATAGCGACGGTCAAAATCTGCTGATAACAGCGCGCTTTGCGCTCCGCATACCATGGCCAGATATCCGTCTCTGGGCGGTCTGCCTGAAATAGGGTCACCATCCAAGCATCGAGAACCAGAGGCATCACGTTCAACTTTTGACCCAGCTTGTTGGCATAGCTCGTTTTGCCTGCACCGACGGGACCTTCGATAATGTGAATAATCGCCACAACCCGCCCTTACCAAATACGTTCGTAAAGCTGCACAATTTCTTCCTTGCTCGGCACGCGCGGGTTGTTCTGCGGCGACCCAGACGCAAGCGCCTGATCCGCCATAATGGCGAATGTTTCCGGGTTCGCGATATGACCTAGCGTGCTTGGACTTGGCACCTTCAAATCTGCATTCAACAACGCAAGCCCATCGACGAGCTTGCCGCACGCCATGCTGTCACTGTCGTTCTCATCCGCAAAACGCATCACCCGTGAACAGGTGGCGTATCGCGCTTCTCCAGCGTTGACTGAGAACTTGGTCAGTTCTGGTAGGAGCATGGCATTCGACAACCCATGCGCCACATGGAAATGCGCGCCAATCGGGCGGCTCATCCCGTGCACCAGCGCAACAGAGGCGTTTGAAAACGCCATGCCCGCTTGCGACGCTGCGAGCATTAATGCCTCACGCGCTGCGCCGTTTTCAGGGTCATGGCAGGCCGCACGCACGTGATCGGTAATCGCGGGCATCGCGGCCAACGCAAATGCATCTGTGTAGGCAAACGCCTTGCGACTAACGAAGGCCTCAATCGCGTGGGTCAGACTGTCTACTGCTGTATCGGCTGTGATGCGCCAAGGTTTTGTCGTCGTGAATGTCCAATCAATCAGAGCAGCGGTCGCAACGCAGGCCAAACCAGATAGATTATATTTTTCAGTCTCTTGCGTATCCGTAATCACGCACCACCGCGTCAATTCCGAGCCTGTTCCACCCGTCGTCGGGATCAAAATCACAGGCGGACCACAGCGATCAATCTGACGCGGCGCTTTGTAATCGCGTACGTGGCCCGGGTTGACGCTCATAAAGCTGATGGCTTTGGCCGTGTCCATCGGGCTGCCGCCACCAAGGCCGATGATGCAATCAAAATCACCTGCCTTTAAGGCTGCAAGACCAGCATCGACGCAGACATCTGTCGGGTCCTCGACAACCTCATCAAAGATCGCCCATGGAACCTGCGCGCCGTCCAGAACATCTGTCACTGTGCCAACATGGCCCAAGGTTACAAGATTCTTATCCGTCACGATCAAAGGTCGCTGTAGGCCAAGCTGCGCGAGGACCTCTGCCACCTCTTTTGCAACGCCGCCTCCAATACGGATCACCCTCGGTGATTGAACGCGCCCAATACTGCCCATTTGCATAAGTCCAGCTTTCTCTGTGATTTGCGCGAAGCCTATCACAGAGAATGAAATGGTCCATTGCCCAGCCATAGTTAATCGCCTGCGCGTTCATTTTGTCTGCCTGCGCTTAGAAAATTTCTGTTGATCTGTGCGGAATGGCTGTGCTTCAGTTGCGTCACGACCTTGGCAATAAAGGCATTGCGCGCTGCTGCTTGGGTGAGCGGAGCCTTTTTCGCTCATTGCACCGGATTTTTCAGATCCTGCGCGCGCAAGTTGGCTCCTTTCTAAAAAATCAGGCGGCGCGCCGCCACAGCCAAAGGGCCAGCTATGTTGCACAATGATAATCTCGAAAAATGGGACCGTGAGAATTTCTTTCATCCCTCCACCCATCTTGCCGAATTTGCCCGAGGCAACATTGCCCAGCGCGTCGTAACGGGTGGATCGGGTTGTCATATCGAAGATCGCGATGGCAATCGTCTGCTCGATGCTTTTGCGGGGCTTTACTGCGTGAACGTCGGTTATGGCCGCTCTGATATTGCCGATGCAATCGCCGATCAGGCCAAGGAACTGGCCTATTATCATTCCTATGTCGGACATGGCACCGAAGCCTCTATCACCCTTGCCAAAATGGTGCTGGATCGCGCGCCGGATCATATGTCGAAGGTCTATTTTGGCCTGTCCGGCTCAGATGCGAATGAAACCAACATCAAGCTGATTTGGTATTACAACAATATCCTTGGTCGCCCGCAAAAGAAGAAGATCATCTCACGCTGGCGTGGCTATCACGGCTCTGGCTTGATGACCGGATCGCTTACGGGTCTGGAGCTGTTTCACAAGAAATTCGATTTGCCGCTTGTGCAAGTTCTGCATACCGAAGCGCCCTATTATTTCCGCCGCGATAATCTGCAACACAGCGAAGCGGACTTTGTCGCCCATTGCGTGCATGAGTTAGAGGCGATGATCCAACGCGAAGGCGCTGACACGATTGCGGCATTTATTGGTGAACCCGTGCTTGGGACTGGCGGGATCGTACCGCCCCCTGCTGGCTATTGGCCGGCGATCCAAGCGGTTTTGGATCGACATGATATCCTTTTGGTCGCCGATGAAGTTGTGACCGGATTTGGACGCCTTGGCACTATGTTTGGATCGGATCACTACAGCATGCGCCCCGATCTTATCACCATAGCCAAAGGGCTGACCTCTGCCTATGCGCCGCTTTCGGGATCGATTGTTTCGGAAAAAATGTGGGCGGTGTTGGAGCAAGGCACGGATGAAAATGGCCCCATCGGTCATGGTTGGACCTATTCGGCCCACCCTATTGGCGCAGCGGCGGGCGTGGCCAACTTGCAGCTTATCGACAGATTGGGATTGATTGAGAACGCCAGTGACATCGGCGCCTATCTCAACATCGAAATGCATGCAGCGCTTGGTGATCATCCGCATGTGGGCGATGTGCGCGGCGATGGTATGCTCTGCGCGGTCGAATTCGTCGCTGATAAAAACAGCCGCAGATTTTACGATGCCGCTGACAAGATCGGTCCGCAAATCGCGGCGAAACTGCTTGAGCAGAACAACGTGGTCGCACGCGCGATGCCACAAGGTGATATATTGGGCTTTGCTCCGCCCTTCTGCCTGACGCGCGAAGAAGCGGATCAAGTCGTATCCGCGACATTGCAAGCCGTCACGACTGTTCTGGGCTAAAGCTGCGAAAGGAAATTACGATGAACAAGAACGCAGCCTTCGAAATTGCTGAATATGAACGACGCCTTAAAAAGACCCGCGCTGCGATGGCGAAGGCGGGTTTGGATGCGCTTTTTATCACCGACCCATCAAACCAAGCATGGTTAACGGGCTATGACGGGTGGTCCTTTTACGTCCATCAGGGCGTGATCCTCACGATGGAGGGCGAACCCATTTGGTGGGGCCGTTACATGGATATGATGGGTGGGCGACGGACCTGCTGGATGAGCCATGACAACATCATCGGCTACGGCGACCACTTCATTCAATCGACCGAAGTGCACCCGATGCAAGACTTGGCCGCATTGCTGACGCGCCTTGGGTTTGAGGGAGCGCGCATTGGTGTCGAGATGGAGAATTACTATTATTCTGCAAAGGCGCACGCCGTTTTAAGCGCTGAGTTGCCCAATGCCAAACTCAGCGATGCGACGGCCTTGGTGAATTGGCAAAGGTTGATCAAATCTGCGCCCGAAATCGCCTTCATTCAAAAAGCCGCACGCATCTCTGAAAAAGTTATGCGCACTGCAATCGAGCGCGCCGAGGTTGGCGTGCGCAAGAATGATCTTGTCGCGGACATCATGCATGCGGGCATCACGGGTGTTGACGGCGATTGGGGCGATTATCCAGCGATTGTGCCGCTCACCCCTTCAGGGCTTGATGCAACGGCCGCGCATTTGACATGGAACGGCGCGCCGATGCGCGCAGATGAAGCAACGTTTTTTGAGTTATCTGGATGTTATCGGCGTTATCACGCACCTCTGTGCCGCACTGTTTACCTTGGCACCCCTTCGGACGAGATGCGCCGCGTTGAGGCCGCGCAGCTGGAAGGAATTGAAGCGGGCCTCTGGGCTGCGCGCGCAGGCAATCGCACCTGTGATATCGCTAATGCCTTTATGGATGTCATGGCGCGTCACGGAATCGAACGTTCGGGGCGCATGGGATATCCCATTGGCCTGAGCTACCCCCCTGACTGGGGCGAGCGCACGGCGTCGATCCGCAGCGAAGATGAAACCGTGCTCGAGACGGGAATGGTCTTTCACTTCATGCCTGCGCTTTGGATGGACAGTTGGGGGTTGGAAACCACCGAAACGATCCTGATCCAAGAGGATGGGGCTGCCAAACCTCTTTGCGACATTGATCGCAAACTCTTCGTAAAGCACTAAACGATGATCGATCAAACCAAACGCATTCTGGCTGATCTCATTGCCTTTCCAACCGTGTCGGCGGATAGCAATCTCGACATGATCGCTTATCTCGCCAACCGCTTGGAAGAGAGCGGTGCGGATGTTGATGTGCAAACGGATGCCAGTGGGCGCAAAGCAAACCTTTTCGCCACCCTAGGCCCCCAACGCGATGGTGGCATAGTGCTTTCGGGTCACTCGGATGTGGTGCCCGTCACGGATCAAACTTGGCAAAGTGATCCTTTCATACTGCAAGAGCGCGACAATCGTCTTTACGGGCGTGGAAGCTGCGACATGAAAGGGTTTATCGCAGCTTGCATCGCATTGGCCCCCCGCTTTGCACAGCAAGTCGGGGAACGCCCGCTCCACTTTGCCTTCACCTATGATGAAGAAACTGGCTGTATCGGCGCGAAACATCTGGTCGATGATCTCAAGCGTCGCGCGATTAAGCCAGCCCTGACAATTATTGGGGAACCTACGATGATGCGGATCATCGAAGGGCATAAAGGCTGCCATGAATATAGTACGCATTTTCATGGACTTGAGGGGCATGGCTCTGCCCCTGATCTGGGTGTGAATGCTGTGGAAATGGCCGTGCGCTATGTCGCGCGTCTGCTCGAACTGCGTGATGAATTGAAGACATTGGCCCCGCACAATAGCCCCTTTGATCCGCCTTGGACGACAATAAACACAGGCGCGCTGAATGGTGGTCATGTCCATAATGTCATCCCACCCAAAGCAAGCGTTGATTGGGAAATGCGACCCGTTCAAAACAGCGATGCAACCTTCGTCAAAGACGCGCTACAGCATTATTGCGAGCAGACCCTGTTACCCGCAATGCGCGCGGTTTACCCCGACAGTGACATCACGACAGAAGTCATTGGCGAAGTCGCGGGCCTCCTACCCACAGATCAGAACGAGGCACGCAAAATTGTCTCTGAATTGACGGGGGCCAATACGGCCGATGTTGTGGCCTTTGGTACAGAAGCGGGTTTGTTCCAAGAGCTTGGTATGGATGTGGTGGTCTGCGGTCCCGGCTCGATTGAGCAAGCCCACAAGGCGGACGAATACCTAGCGAGCGATCAGCTGGAGCAATGTTTGACCATGCTCGATGGATTGGGCAAAAAACTATCACACCCACAATAAAAAAGGCGCCCGAGGGCGCCTTCTTCGATCTGTATCCCGAATTAGCTTAACGACTGCGTCGTCCGCGAATTATCGGCAGAATGATCAGCCCTGCCGCAATCACGAGCAGACCCAAAGTCATAGGGCGTTCCAAGAT
>NZ_JBDWVM010000330.1:0-4281 GCF_039984035.1 Planktotalea sp.
CAGCTGATGCGCAGGCGCCACGGTTTGCAGCGGCGTCGCCTTGACGCAGAGCGCAATGCCGGCCCAACACAAAGCCGCCGTCAACGCCAACAAGTCGCCGGTCAGGCTGGCGGTGACATCGCTGTGGTCCAAAAGCGCCAGCGCAACGCCCCCCATCGCCAGCGCCATCCCCGCCAATCGCCGCCCGGTCAAACGGTCTGACGGCAGCACAAAGTGACTGACGATCGCCAACCATACCGGCATCGAATAAAAGATGACAGAAGCACGGCTGACGGTGGTGAAATCGAGTGCGACGAACAAGCAGGTGAATTCCAGCGCAAAGAGCATCCCAGACAACAGCCCTGCCGGGATCGCGCGCTTTGGCAAAACAAAACTGATACCGCGCCACCGCATCCAGATCAGCAAGACAACCATCGCTCCGGCCGACCGCACACCGGCTGCAAAAACCGGGTTAAATCCGCCGTTTGTGACTTTGACGACCACCTGATTGAACGCCAAATGCACCGCAAAGGCGATCAAGGCAACGGCGCCGATTGTATCCATATGAGGTTTGGTGGTCATTGCGCCAAATGGGCGGCTCTGCCCCGCAATGTCAATCGCGGCGCAGATGCTTTTTTAACGTATATTCAGGGATCAAGCGGCCTGCTGGCCATCACCGCCAGATTTCCCGCCACGATTGCGCCGACGCCGGTTGCGTGCCGGTTTTGCGCCCTGCGGTTGCCCCGACGCAGGTTTTGGGCTGCCTTGCCCACGACCACCACGTCTGCGACCACGTCCTTTGGATTTGCTGTCTTCGGGAATGTCCATCGCTTCCCATGGGCGCCCCGAGGCGACCGGGATCGATATGCCCATGGTTTTCTGGATGGCTTTCAATTCGCCCATCTCGTCGGGGGCGCAAAATGCGACGGCTGCGCCATCTTTGCCAGCCCGCGCGGTCCGCCCGATCCGGTGTACATAGTTGTCAGGCACATTCGGCAGATCGTAGTTGTACACGTGTTTCACATCGGGGATATCAAGACCGCGCGCGGCGACATCCGTGGCCACCAACACCTTGATTTCGCCCGATTTAAACGCTGCAATCGCCCGGTCCCGTTGGCCCTGAGATTTGTTGCCGTGGATCGAACTGGCGGCATACCCTGCTTTGACCAGGTTTTTCATCAGCTTTTCAGAGCCATGCTTCGTGCGCCCGAATACCAAGGCGCGTTCATCACGGTGCTTGTCCAGCAGTTCGATCAGCAGCCCCGATTTCTCGGCTTTGGCGATAAAATGCACCTCTTGGGTGACCTTATCCGCGGCCTTGCCGGGAGGCGAGACTTCGATACGGATTGGGCTGCGCAGGTAGCTTTGCGCCAATTCGTTCATTTGTTTGGGCATCGTCGCCGAAAACAACATGGTTTGCCGTTCTGGCGGGATCACAGCAGCGATTTTACGCAGGTCATGGATAAACCCCATGTCGAGCATCTGGTCGGCCTCATCCAGCACCAAGAACGTCGCGTCGTTCAAGCGCACGGCACGGCGATCCATGAGGTCAAGCAAGCGGCCCGGCGTCGCCACCAGAAGGTCAACACCGCGCTCCAACCGTTTGATTTGATTGTTGATCGACTGGCCGCCCACGACCATCGCGACCTTCAATGAAGTATTTTCAGCAAAGGCGCGCAGATTGACGCTGATCTGGGTGGCCAGCTCGCGGGTCGGTGCCAGCACCAAACCACGCACCGATTTTGGCGCCGGGCGCCCGTCTAGCTCTAACATTTGCGCAACCAGCGGCACACCAAAGGCGGCGGTTTTGCCAGTTCCTGTTTGGGCCAAACCCATCACATCGCGCCCGTTCAGCGCGTGAGGGATAGCCTGTTTCTGGATCGGTGTCGGATCGTTCAGACCCATATCTTTCAACCGCGCCACCAATTTCGGTGGCAGACCCATCATGTCAAAATCCCCCATTTATCTCTTTCCGGCGCACCGGCGCGGCACGCATATATTGGCCGCGCCACATATGGGCACCGCTTGGGAGACACCAAACAGATCGCAGGGGGCGCCAATGCGCACACCTGTCTGTGGCGTTTGCACCCACGCGTGATTTTGGGAACAACAGCGGATCTTTTTATGCAAGCGGCGGACATCTATTTTGGTCCGTCAGCGCTTCCAACTGCTCACGCGGCAGAAGATATCGCTGGCGCTGCGGATGCAGCATTCAATGTGAAAAGTCAACATCAAACCGTCAAAGGCATCTGGATGGCGGCGCAAAATACCGTTAAACGAGATATTCAAACACTAAGGGTCAAGACATGGGTACGACAATCATCCAGCGCTGCGAAGCCAAGGGGCTCCGTATGACGGGGCAACGGCGCGTGATTGCCAAAGTACTCGAAAACAGTGCCGACCATCCGGATGTCGAAGAACTATATGCCCGTGCCGCCGCCATTGATGCGGGGATTTCAATTGCAACGGTTTACCGGACGGTAAAGCTGTTTGAAGAAGCAGGCATTTTGGAAAAGCTCGAATTCGGAGATGGCCGCGCGCGCTATGAGGACGCGGAACGCGATCACCATGACCACCTGATTGATATGAATTCAGGCGAGGTGATCGAATTTGTTGACGCCGAAATTGAGGCGCTACAGGAACGCATCGCGCACAAATTGGGGTATGCCCTGCGCGGGCACCGCCTAGAGCTATATGGTGTTCCGCTGAAAAAGCACGATGCCGATCCGGCAGAGTAATCGGTTTTTGCATGAGTTGGGGGACCGTATTCACGCTCCCCCAACTCGCATCACTTAGTGGCGTTGCGGACCAGGCTGCGCGGCCGTCCAGCTGTTACCGAGCAGCATACGTTCGAACGCTGCGAAAATCGCCTGCATCGGTGCGCGTTTGTACGGAAAAATCACCTCAGGGTCCATATCGTGCACGATCAAGGCGTTGTCGGCCTCAAACACGATCAAGTTTCCGTCGGCATCTTCGGCACAATCAATCCCGAAGTAATCCAGGCCGACCTGCGCAACAAGCGCATCAAAGCTGGCTTGATGGCGCGCCCCAAATCCAGTGTCGAACTGCGCCATAAAGGTCGCTTCTTCTTGGCGTTTGTCAGCAAAGGCGTGCATGTCCGCGTTCAAATACCACACGTCCCACTGATCGGCGACGGCCATATGGCAAGGGAAGGCTTTGCCATCGACAAACACAATTCGGTATTTGCGATATTTACCGTCATGCGGTGACGCGTAGTCCTCGAAGTCAGACACATAGAACTCGGCCTCATCCCGCTCCGTCAGATAGGCGGTCAAGTCGTGCGGTCCTGCAAGCTTTTTCAGACCCAACCCGGCGTGCGACCCAACGGGGCGAATGATCAACGGATACCCACCAAGGGTCTGCAATGCAGCTTGCCCTTCACTGCTCTCCAATGTCTCACGCTCAATGCGCAACGACGCTGGGAAACGCGCCTTGTCAACATCTGCCAACAGGGCCGGCATGCTATCGCGGTCCAAGCTTACAGGTGTTTCGGGGAGGTTCAGGGTGCGTGTCCCTGATTTGCGGGTCAAATAACGCACATGCTCATAGAACTCGGCGTTATTTTCCGAATCGGCAGGGGCTGCGCAAAATGCAACATCATGCCGCGGCAGTTCAAAATCGCGCCCCGACTGCAGGCACGGATAATAAAACATCACCTCAAAATCAGATGTTTGCAGCAAGAACTCGACGGGGGTGTTCCCCCCCATGTCGATGGGTGCCGCAAACACCAACACCCGCTTGCGGGCATCTGATGCACGATGTGTTTTGAACATGCGGCAGGTCTCAAATGCCTGCGTCTGCCAGGCCAACCCTTGTTCGCGGTTCCCGGTCAGTTGGTCGATGACAGCAAGGTCCATTAAGGCGCCTGCTTGCCCGCTTTCTGCGAGGCATTGGGTCAACAACTGTGTGCGCAGTGGACTTAGATCCACCCCGTCAAATGCCAATTTCGTCAATTGGGCTAAGCCAATTCTAGCTTGAGGTTCCATTCTGGCTCCTATCCTCGTTCCTAGCTTTGTATGTCATGGCAAAGTTTCCAAAGTGTGGACATAGAACAAAAAAAGAACACAAAGCTGTCATAAATGTATCCAACACCTTACCATCCCCGCACGATTGACCTGCCCGCGGCTTTCTGAAACGACGCAAGCAGCCTCCATAAAAGGACACCCAATGGACAACTTACGCGGCGCGGCCCTCATGGTGGCGGCCATGCTGGCCTTTGCACTCGAAGACATGTTGATCAAACTGATGGCCGCAGCCCTACCTGTTGGTCAAATTATCGGC
>NZ_JBDWVM010000331.1:0-2612 GCF_039984035.1 Planktotalea sp.
AACGATTGGAGACGCACCAAGCGCTGCGAATACTTTTGTCGCAAGGCCGGGGGGGGAGCGGAATTTCCAGTCTTTGAAGTCAGCCGCTGTGCGGATTGGCTTTGTGGATGCGAGGGACTCAGGACCAGGGATCCACCAACCAACGAATTCCATGTCATAGCCATTGTGCAGCTCGTTCACCGCATCGCGGCCGCCACCGTGAAGGAGCCATGCCATTTGCTGGTATGGGTTCAAATAGCCGCCCAAAAGGTCGCCCGCGAATTGGAACGCTGGGTTTTTACCAGTTTGGTAACCGGAACCTGTCATGTCGCAGTCAAGAATACCTGTCGCTGCCGCGTCAAACGTTTCAACTGATTTCACAACTGAAGACGAATAGAACATCTCAACGGAGATTTCGCCGTTGGACATTGCTTCAATGTCTTCAACGTATTTCGCAGCCATTTTGCCGGAAAGCGTCTCAGGTGAGAAGTGTGTTTGAATGCGGAGTTTAGTTGTCGCGTGGCCATCAGCGAAGGCTGACGTAGCTGCCATAGCGGCAACCACAGCAACCGAAGCGGCTGTTTTCATTAGTTTCATGGTGTCCTCCCAGACGTTGAGCGTTGATTGTAGGTGGGCTGTCGTCCCACCATTCGTATGACGCTGAGGAAACGTTAGGCCGACGAATCGCGTTCAACAAGAAAAAAATGAAATTCTAAATAATTTCGAGATTTTGCTATATTTTCGAATATTTTTTGTTACCTTGAATGCCAAATCTCGATTCAGGCAAGGCAATGCACACCAAGATCGATATATACTCAGAACTGCGTAAACGCTTGACATCCAACGGATTTGATCATGGTGCAAAGCTACGTGCGGAAGTCTTGCGGGACGAATTCAAATGTTCTGCAAGCGCTGTGCGCGAAGCGTTATTTCGATTGGCCACGGTTGGTCTTGTCAATTTTCAAGAACAGCGCGGTTTTCGTGTTCCGCAACGTTCAGGCCAAAAACTTATCGAATTAACGCACATGCGCGTCTTACTTGAAAGCGAAGGCGCAGCAATGTCGATCCGAAATGGCGGCATCGCTTGGGAGGCGCGCCTCACCGCTGCGCACCATAAACTAAGCCATATTGAAAAACGCATCCATGCCTCAGAAGATTCCAGTGGCTTGATTGATCTCTGGTTCAGCTCAGAACACGAATTTCATCAAACGTTGATTTCGGCCTGTGGGTCAGAAACGTTAAAACAAACGCACAGCGTTATTTACGCTCAGTTTCGCCAACAACTGATGAAGGCCGATCGCAAATTCAATTTCATTTCCGAAAACATTCGCCAGCATGCGGACATACTTGATGCCGCGTTAGCTGCGGATGAAATTTTGACCCGCGAAAGAATAAGCGATCATTTAGCGCGTCACCTTACGGGCAAGACGCTAGAAGATTAAGAATTCAGATCGTCCGCGATGTAAGTTTCGATAATCTCGTCAAAGCTGGATTCGGCTTTGAACCCCAAATCAATTGCGCGCGTTGGTTCGAAATTTCGCGGCCAGCCATCGACGATTTTACATATCGCTTCATCGCGAACGGGTTTGATCAGATCAACAGGTCCCTGCCCCGCAACGCGGCGTAATGCTTCGATCTGCTCTTCGACCGTACAACTGAACCCCGGCAAGTTCAGCGCGCGACGCCCTTGCAAAAGTTCCGTGTCCAGCGACGCCGCGTGCACCAAAAACCCTGCCGCAGACCGTGGGCTAGCATGCCAATGACGCACAGAGTTTGGCACTGGCAGGATTGCCTCTACGCCGTTGAGTGGTTCGCGAATGATACCCGAGAAGAAGGACGATGCAGCCGCGTTGGCTTTGCCGGGCCTCACACAGATCGTTGGCAATCTGAGCGAGAGCCCATCAACAAAGCCTTTGCGACTGAAGTCGGTGAGCATCAACTCACACGCCGCCTTTTGCGCGCCATAGCTCGTCTGCGGCGCTGACAGAAATTCATCGCTTATCTTTTCAGGATACGGCCCCCCGAAGACCGCGATGGATGAGGTAAAGACGAACCTCGGTCGATACGTATTTCCTGATAGGATATGTTCGTCTTTAAGCGCATTCAGCAAATGCCACATCGGCATCATGTTGACCGCCCAGCCCAAATCGAATTCCGTCTCGGCCTGACCTGAAACGATAGAGGCCAGTTGGTAGATGATGTCGGGCCGCGTAGCCGCCAGCCCCGTCAGAGTAGCCTGATCCGTCACATCGCCAGTGATGGCCTCACACCCGAGTGAAGTTGCTGGAAAGGCCCGATCAAACAGCGTCAACTCAAGATCTGGATAGGTATTTTCAGCGATGATCTTTTGGGCCAGTTTTTGGCCAATCATGCCACCGCCGCCGAGGATGAGAACTTTTGTCATGACAGGTTGTTCCGCTTCTTGAGTTCCAAATATAGGCCCGAGTGGTCCAGGTCAGCGCCGTCCAAGTCGTTCACAAAGTGCGCAAACCGATCACGTACCGCTTGTGTGGATGGCAATTCCAGATCGAGGCTCGCCGCTTCAGCCAAAGTGTTGTCCAAATCTTTGAGCTGCAGTTTGGATAACCCGCCGGGCGCGAAATTGCCTTCGGACATCCGCTCGCCATGTTGTT
>NZ_JBDWVM010000332.1:0-14587 GCF_039984035.1 Planktotalea sp.
CGTCATACTTGGTCTCGCAGTTGCCTATTTTGCACTCCAACTGCCTGAACCGACAGCATTGCTGGATGGTCGTGCTCGCGGATCGGTCACTTTACTTGATAGACAGGGCGAAGTTTTCGCATGGCGCGGTGATCAATTTGGCGGCGCGATTACAACGGATACAGCTTCGCCTCATCTCGTGCATGCAATTGTAGCGACTGAAGACAAACGTTTTTACCGCCACCTTGGGGTAAGCCCTCGCGGTATCGCGAGCGCTGTACGCATTAACCTTCGTGAAGGGCGTGGGCCTCTATCGGGACATGGCGGCTCTACGATAACCCAACAAACTGCGAAATTGCTGTGTCTCGGTGTTCCATACGATTCTACCGTTTGGAAAAGCGAAACAGAGTATGAAGCAGATTGCCGACGCACGACCATGTGGCGCAAAGCCAAAGAAGCGATCTACGCAATGGCGATGGAGGCCAAGTACACCAAGGACGATATTCTCAATATCTACATGAACCGCGCCTTCCTTGGCGCAGGAGCGCGCGGCTTTGAAGCCGCGAGCCAGCGCTACTTTGGCAAGTCTGGCGCGCAAGTAAATGCCGCCGAAGCCGCGATGCTTGCAGGCCTGTTGAAGGCGCCAACGCGTTATGCCCCTACCAACAACTTGTCTCGTTCGCAGGATCGCGCAGCTGTCATCATCAGCTTGATGGAAGATCAGGGCTACCTTTCCAAGAAAGAAGCAGACATCGCTCGCATTGCGCCCGCCGAGTTATCGGAAGCGGCCAAAGCAAAGGCTGGTGGGTACTTCGCGGATTGGGTGATGAACAGCGGGCCAGAGTTCTTTACCCGCGACACGACAGAAGACGTGATTATCAAAACAACTTTGGATCGCCGCATTCAATCTTCAGCAGAAGACGCGATGCAATTCATCTTCGAGAATAAAGTACGCGAAGGGTCCAAGGCCCAAGCTGCAATTGTCGTGATGAGCGCAGATGGCGCGGTCCGCGCGATGGTTGGCGGGCGAAACACAAAAGTATCTGGCGCATTCAACCGAGCCACCCAAGCGCTTCGTCAAACAGGATCTGCGTTCAAACCTTTCGTCTACGCGACCGCGCTAGAACTTGGGTATAGCCCCAATGATCAAGTGGTCGATGCGCCACTAACAATCAACATTCCCGGCTCGGGTCCTTGGTCCCCCAAAAACTACACAAAGGACTTCAAAGGCTCTGTAACGCTCACCGACGCACTCAAAGACTCCTTAAACATACCTGCAGTTAAGCTCTCTGAAGATGCTGGACGCGAAAATGTGCGCAAAGTTGCAAGCGAGTTTGGCATCGATAGCGATCTTGCAGCAGGGCCTGCGCTAGCGCTTGGAGCCTCCGAAAGCACGTTGATTGAAATGACCGGCGCTTATGCAGGTATTCTGAATGGCGGCTCTTCAGTGACGCCGTTTGGTCTAGTTGAACTCAGTTTGTTAGGAGATACAGAGCCGCTCATGGGCGCAGGTGGTGGTATTGGCGAGCGCGTCATTAGTGATGCTGCAGCCGGTCAACTCATCTACATGATGGAAAAGGTCGTAAGCCAAGGTACAGGCAGACGCGCCGCGCTTGGCGATCGCGAAGTCGCGGGCAAGACCGGAACAACACAAGCCGCGCGAGATGCTTGGTTCATTGGTTTTAGCGCTGATTATGTTGCGGGCATATGGATGGGCTATGATGACAACACGCCCCTGACAGGCGTCACGGGCGGTGGTCTACCGGCCGAAATCTGGCATGAGGTCATGAAACGCGTTCACGCTGGTCTTCCTGCGCACCCCTTGCCTATGGTTGCGCCGACACCGCCCACGCGGACGAAGGCAATCACACCCGTGCAGAACAGCAACGATATCGCCGACACAGTTTTGCAGCGCGTGCTGCGCGGATTTGGGCAAAGTAGTGGATCAAGCGGAAGTCAATCAGACCAGAACCGTGAAAACCGATAGAAGGTTGGCGCTTTAGCCAGCCTTCTTTAGGTCTGCGATCATTTGGTCGATATTCCCGCCACGACGGTCAATCAGCGCGCCGACTTCAGTGCGTTCAGTCAACAGAAGGTTGATCCCTTCGATGAACATATTGAAAAACTTGTCGCGGCCCGTGCGATCAGACACAAGAAACGTCACTGTGAAGGGCGATTCACCGCGCAGGAATGCCGTGGTTTTCACTTCATACCAGCTTTTCACTGGACGCACGCTGTTCACTTCCAAGCGGCCGCCAATAAATTCGCGGAAACGAGAGCCATATTTTCGCGAAATATACTTCTGGAACTCTCTTGAGAAGGCTTTCTTCTGAGCGCCGCTCGCACGTCGACCATCGTTGCCCATCGCATAAGCGGCAATATACGACGTATCGCTATATTTCGCGAAGATGCGCTCGAAGTCTTTATACATCCCTTGCTCGGATTTACCCGACGCAATGGTCTTGTTGATTTCATCAACCAACGCATCCACGAGCTTTTTAGCGCTTGCTTCGTTCAACGCCATCGCCGCGCTTGGCGCCAAAGCAAAACCCGCAACAGCTGCAGCAACGAAACCGGTAGCTTGGCGTCTGGTAAAATTAGTCATGGTTAAAACCCCTGTGTGTCGAGCTCAAACGGGTTGATCTCTTCAGCAGCATCGCCATCGCCCAGCTTGAACCGACGGTTTTGCAAATAAATTCCGCGCGCCTGTGAATAACTGTCGGCGCTATTATAAAGAATGGAGTCGATCGCATCGGCATATCGTCCCCGCTCCCCTACTTTAGAAGCCACTCCTGCCGCTGTGCCAACGTATTTTTCTGGGCTCGGCAAAACATAGCTCAAGGGATTGGTGAAGAGATCAACGACCTTACCAGCTGCAGCGCGCTCAGTTGACGGGCCAAGACCAGGCAATTCGACATAAGCCCCTTCTGGGACACCCCAAACATAGAGCGTTTGACCAAAATCGCCTTCGATTTCTTCGATACCGAATTCACCAGCCGCATCGAACAAACCACCCAAACCAAGGGTCGTGTTCACAACAAAACGGACCGAGTTGCGAAATGCGCCCTCAACATTACCTTGCAAAAGATTGTTTACGACAGTCCCGGGCAAGCCAAGGTTAGAGGAGAAATTGCCGATGCTATCCTCAAGGTCGTCAGGGATCGCCTTGGTGTAACCAACGCCAGCGGGGCGCAGCAATTTTTCGTCAAGTGCCCGGTTAAATTCATGGTTCTGCCGGTTCACGCTTTCATGCGGATCAAAAACGACGCTCGGGTCATGCCCGGGTCCAGGCTGCGTGCAGCCTGCGAGCACTAAAGCAATACCCGCCAAAATAGGCAAAGATGCGCGCCGCGTACGATATGAAAGTTGTTGAAACACAATGACCACCAAGTGCAAAAGTTAACACGTACCTAATATGCCAACGCGAAAGAACCAGTGGTATTTCACTTAAATCCCGTTGATTTGATGCGCGCGTGACAAATTTCTTAATAAAACCTTACTTAAGAATCGCATACTTCGCGCAAAAGGGAAAGTCATCGCCCTAAATCACGTTTAGCGCATTTGAAGCAATTCTTTGGAAAATGGCATTGGCAAAGCAGTTTTACTCAATCGCGCGCGATAAACTGGCAGGCTTTCACTGACACGCATCGCGTAATTTCGTGTTTCTCTAAACGGAATATGTTCGATCCAATCGACGATATCAGTCTCACCCTTACGAGGGTCTCCATAGACTTCCATCCAGCGCACAGGACGCCCGGGTCCCGCATTATATCCCGCTGCCATCATAACAGGATTGCCGCCAAACTGCTTATCAAGGCGCGCAAGATAGGTCGTTCCAAGGCGCGCATTGTAGCGCCAATCTGAGGTCAATTTGCTTTTCGAATAGTCGATCCCAAGCTCGCCAGCGACGCTTTGCGCCGTTGCGGGCATCACTTGCATCAATCCTCTTGCGCCAGCGCCTGATACAACAACAGGATCGAATTCGCTTTCACGCCGTGCAATTGCCAACGCAAATTCGGTTGGTATCGGATGATCCGTTTTCGCTAAGTCATGGATCGCATAATAGGGCGCAGGAATCGTGATACCACGGCTAGCTGCGCGTTTCCCGATCATCACCGCGATATGCGGCTCATTAAGATCAAGCGCAACTTTGCCCAATTGCGCCGCTTCCAGAGGCGTCAGACTTTCGGTGAGATGCGTGAAGAAACGCTCGGATATTGTGAGCTCACCAGCCTGCAACGCGAGAACCGCGGCTTGAAACACAGTCGATCCCATAAAACTGGCGTCGCGCCAATCAGGGAGCGCAGCTTGCCCTGCGAGGCTTTGATCAAACGGCAGTCCGGCACGCTCTGCCGCGAGCAAGCCATAAAAACTCGACTGATATTCAGCGCCATCACTATAAGCCGCCTTTGCTGCAGCTGCATTTCCAGCCGCCTCATAGGCACGCCCGATCCAGTATCCTGCACGTCCTCGCGAAATGGGGGTCACAACCGCGCCTTGATGGCCTTTGAAATGCTCCAATGCTTTCTTCGGATCATTCAGGAATCGCAAAGCAATATACCCACTCAGCCATTCTAAATCAGCAAAGGACGACCCTTCACTCAGATAGTGCTGACTGGCCAAAGCATAAGCACGTTTGTAGTCCTTATTGCGCATCTCTTGTCGCGCAAGCGCGCGACGACGGTTAGACCAAGGCTCAGGTTCGCCCAGAGTTTTTGCGCTTTTGCTAGACGCGAGCGCCAAATCGACGGCTTCCTTTTGCAACCCCTTACTAGCGCGCCAAACGAAGCGTTCATAGGCAAGTCCCGGGTCGTTTTTCAAAGCATCAGGAACGCTTGCAACCAGCGCATCAATTCCTTTGGCGCGCGCACGCAATCCCATGCGTGCTTTGGCCAACTTCTGATACCCTTCAGGCACGAGCGACATCATGCGCCCAGCATTTTCGGTCCATCCCTGCCAGAGCACCATATCGAGACGAGCGATGTGATGATCCTTTAGTAGATCCCCGTATTCAGCGAGCATCTTTGCATGGGTTTGCGGACCGATCGACATACTCCGCCATGCCAAAACCAACCCCGCCTCAGCGCTTTCTTTTTGCCCCGCGGCCTTCAGCGCGCGTGCATGCGCCATCGCGCCTTGCGCCGTCTGTGGCAAATCATTCTTAAAGAACAACATCACATCGGCATTGTTTGCATCCAGCATCGCAGGCTCGCTCTTTTTGCGCAGCCATTCCAAACCGGGCCAATCTGGATTGAGATCGAGAAAGAGCAAAACTTCCTCCGCCGTTCCCTTGCCAGCGCGCAAACGATGCCATTCGATAAGATCATAGGCGACGGGGCTGATATCACTTGCAAGCGTACGCGCTTCGGCCCAATCCCCCGCTCGCATTGCGTCAAAGGCACGCGGTAAAGGAACATGGCTCTCGGAAAACGCCGAAATAGGCGTGATCAATACGAGAAAAAGCAAAAGGGCAAAACGCTTCATGACTTGCAATTCATTCAATGACAAAGGATAGACACGGCACAACCTAGCCTTTGTGGCGCTGTGAGCAATTCACAAATGCAACAGCACTCAAACGGCTGTTTATTCATCCGGGCCTGTCGCCCGCCAACACGAAGAGGAGCGTGTCATGTTTAAAGGTTCTCTAACCGCACTGATTACGCCGTTCAAGAACGGCGAGCTGGATCTGGAAACACTGAAGAAACTTGTTGAATGGCATGTCGGTGAAGGCACCAACGGTTTTGTCCCTGTGGGCACAACCGGCGAAAGCCCGACCCTGACCCATGACGAGCACGAGAAAGTTGTCGAAGAAGTTGTACGCGCATCTGCTGGTCGTCTGCCTGTGATCGCAGGCGCAGGTAGCAACAACACGCTCGAATCAATTCGCCTTGCCCAGCATGCGGAAAAAGTCGGTGCAGATGCTGTTCTTGTTGTTACGCCTTATTACAACAAGCCGACACAACGCGGTTTGATCGCGCATTTCACAGCGATTCACGACAGCACGAACATTCCAATCATTATCTACAACATCCCACCGCGCTCTGTGATCGATATGTCACCTGAGACAATGGGCGAACTAGCGAAACTGCCACGCATTGTCGGTGTCAAAGACGCGACCGGCGATCTGTCTCGTGTGCCTTTGACGCGCATGAGCTGTGGCCATGATTTCGTTCAGCTGTCTGGTGAAGATGCGACAGCGCTCGGCTACAACGCACACGGCGGTGTTGGCTGCATTTCAGTGACGGCCAACGTCGCGCCAAAGCTTTGCGCGCAAATGCAGGCCGCGACGCTTGCGGGTGATTACAACACAGCGCTCGAAATCACAGACAAGCTGATGCCACTGCACAAGGCGATCTTTACAGAGCCGGGCCTTGTTGGCGCGAAATATGGTCTCTCCAAACTGGGTCTGTGCAGCGACGAAGTGCGCTCACCGCTGACCAGCCTCACGGATGAGACAAAAGCACTTATCGACGATGGCATGCGCCACGCGGGTTTGATCAACTGATCTAAAGTAAGAATTTGACGAACAGGGCGGGGTTTACCCCGCCCTATTTGTTTTGGCGATACGCAGCCGGTGTTTGCCCATAGACCCGTTGAAATTCGCGGTAGAAGTTCGAGCGAGTCAAAAAGCCAGATTGCGCCATAACCTTGGCCACGCTTTCATCGGTACCGCGCAGCAAGTCAGCCGCATGTTCCATTCGAAATCGATTCACATATTGCGACACGTTCATGTCTTGCGTCTGATTGATCGCAACCGACAAGGTTCGCACGGGAACATGTAAACGGCGCGCCAGACGTTGCACCGACAAATCAGGTTCCAGATAAAGCTGGCTCGACGTCAAAAGCGCGCGCGCCTCTTCTTCCAATTTAGCGAAGTCATCTGCCTCACTTGGCATTGGCACGGTTTGCTGCACCGCGCGCGGCGCAAGCATGGACGGCATCACAAAGATAAAGGCGAGTGATCCAATGATAATCGGGATCGACGTGAACGAAATGAGCGAGCGCACATGGCGCCCTTCGTTCATCGCAAAATCAAACGCGATGACTGTGTCGATCAACAAAATGAAGGCCAGGAGCATAATCCCCCGTAACATCCAGTTCGCGACCTTTTGCGTTACATCGAAATGCGCATGAATTAGAAAGTCAGGCCCCTTGCGCCAAAGAAGTGCCAGCCTAGCAAGGTAATAAAGATAGCTGCAGGAGATCAGCCAATCGAGCGCATAGATTGGTTGCGGTGCTAAAAAGAGCGTTAAGATAATCGCAGACGCGACGCCAAGGTGACGTAGAGCAACTCGGGTGAAGATCTCTTTGGGAATCGCAAAAGCCGCAAAGCCAAGGAATAAAAGTGGCCCCACAAGCAACGGACCCGCGCGCTGGACGAGCACCAATTGCTCCAATCCATAGCCAAATCGCAATCCGACCAAGAACGATTCAAAGCTCAAAAGCGCGAAGAATCCGGCAAGGAAAAGGCTTGCTTTGCGCGACCCCCAATCCAGTCGATATACCAAAATTGCAATTGCTGCGCCCAGCAACGACGTAATGATCGGCAACGGTAAAACCAGTAATAGGTTGTCCGGCATTTGTCCTCTTTCACGTTTTCACTGTCCTACATCACGATAAAGGACAGGTTTTGGCACCTTGGCGCATTGCCGAAACAAGCACTGACACGCAACTCCTAGGTTATCACGCAAACACATCGGAGTTCGATATGAAACATACACTTCACATGCTCGCCCTCGCATTTTCCATTGGTACAGGACACACAGCCAGTGCCGACACCTTCCAAACCGGAATGCGCAACATCGCGATCAAGGACGGCAATACTGAACGTCCTTTGGAAGGCATCCTTTGGTACCCTGCCGAAGCTGATGCAGCTGTTTCCAAACAACACAGCAATGCGGTTTGGATCGGTGTTGAAGCGGCGAAAGATGCGGACGCTGTGGCAGGTAGCTACCCATTGGTGGTCCTGTCCCATGGGATGTATGGCAATGCACGCAACCAAAACTGGTTAGCGGATGAATTGGGTCAAGAGGGCTATGTCGCACTCTCGCTCAACCATCCGGGTACATCGACTTGGCTACGTGATCCTGATCATGCGCGGGAGTTATGGGAGCGCCCCAAAGACGTAAGCCGTGCGATCGATTTCGCACTAAGCGATTCTGAGCTTAGCGCTTTGATAAATCCTGAGCGTATCTTTATGGCCGGTCATTCGCTTGGTGGTATGACAGCTGTACAGCTGGCGGGTGGCCGTCAGGATCTGGCCCAAACAGATACCATTTGCGCCGCTGACCCGTCAGAGTTGATTTGCAGCATTATCGAACTTTGGCAACTTGGCAAAACGCCAGAAGACCGCGCTGAGATGGCTAAAGACCTGTCCGACCCACGTCTCAAGGGCATCGCCGTTCTTGATCTAGGTGGCACGCAAACCTTCTCTGCGGAGAGCCTCGGCGCGATTGATACGCCGATGTTCGTCCTCGGTGCGCCAAAAGATGTACAAGGCAGCCTAAACCTTGACGTTGAATCACGTGCTTTGATGGCGCAGCTTCCGAGCGGCATTGCAAGCTATCTCGAACCAGCGACCCTCGCGCATTTTGACATGCTGGGAACATGTTCAGACATCGCCATTCCGATCCTTGAAGAGGAAGCAAAGGGTGATGGAATGATCTGCATCGATGGCACTGGCGAACGTGTCGCAGATCATACTATCGTCGCCGATGCGCTCCTCGCGTTCTTCGCGCAGCAATAATCAAAGAAACGCCCCGCGCACATCGCGTCGGGGCGTTTTTACTTAGAGACCTTCAGGTTGACCCACGACGGTAAAATGCAGCTCGTCCGGAAGATATACCTCTTTGATCACGCGATTTATCTCATCCAGCGTGACTGCATTCACCTTGTCATTGCGCGTATTAACATAGTCTGTCGACAAGCCCTGCATCTGCATCCCAACAAGGATATTGGCAATCGGCCCATTGCCATCAAAGCGCAAAGGATAAGCGCCAGTGAGGTAGGTTTTGGAGTGATCCAACTCTTCTTGCGTAACGCCTTCTTCAACGAGACGCTCCCATTCAGCTTTGATAACATCTATCGCATCCGCAACACGGTCGTTTGCAGAGGCAACTTGCCCAAACACCATTTCGGAATTCTCACGTGTCGCGAGGAACGAGTAGACCCCATAAGTCAAACCGCGCTTGTCCCGCACTTCTTCCATCAAGCGGCTTTCAAAACCACCGCCACCCAGAATAGTGCTCGCAACGAAGGCCGCAAAGAAATCGGGATGATGACGCCCGATCCCGCGGTGCCCAAAGAGCGCCACAGATTGCGGCGTATCAAATGGAACAACAGTCACGCCAGCGTCCAATCCGACCTCAACACGTTTTGGCATTTTGGCACCTGTCGCAGGCAAGTCAGACAGCAAAGTATCCATAAGCGCGCCAAGTTCTTCTGCAGTGATATCCCCAACGGCACTGATGAACACACGATCACGCGCGACGGTATCTTGGTGCGCCGCAAACAAATCCTCTTGTGTCAGCGCAGCGATACTTTCGGGGGTTCCGTCACCATTGCTGCCATACGCATGATTGCCGTATGCCGCGCGATCAAAGGCCGCGCGCGCAATTTCGTTCGGGTCTTTTAGATCAGATTGCAGCATCGATTGAATTTGCCCCTTCACCCGATCAATCGCATCTTGGTCAAAATTCGGCGCGATGATTGCACCCTTTAGCAGCTCAATCGCTTCATCGCGGTTTTCGCTTAGCATGCGCGCGGAAATGCTAATGGCATCATCAGATGCGTCGAATTTGAATGACGCCGCCAGCTCATCAACAGCTTGGGCATACCCCCGCGCGTCCAAATTTCCCGTGCCCTCTTCCAGCATCGCCATCATCAAAGAAACCGCGCCTCGTTTGTCAGCGCGATCAAGCGATGTTCCGCCTTTGAAACCAATGCGAAGCGCCATGAAAGGAATTGTGTGATCTTCAACCAACCAAGCCTTTAGGCCACTTGGTGAGGTCACTTCTTGGATATCCACATCAGCACGCAGTGGCGCGGCGAGAAGGACAAAAACGGCTGTGATACTTAGGAAAATCTGTCTCATTTCGCGGCCTCCGCATCTGAAGTTAACCAACCTGTCACCGATGTCCGCTCTTGCAACACATCTCTTAGGGCCGTTTTGATATCGTCTTCATTCACGCTGTCCACGACATCAGGCCAGTCCAGAACGTCCTTGATTGTAAGGCCGGTGGTAAGCGCGCGACCATATCTATTTGCGAGGCCTTGCACGTTGTCTTTGGCGAAAATTTCCTGAGCGCGCATATTGCGTTTGATCCGGTCCAAATGCGCTGTGTCGATGGGTTCCTCGAGAAACTCTTGCAACACGCGGTCCATGTTGGCCTCGGCTTCACTCAGGCTCACACCGGGAACGGGCACAACAATCGTCGTAAAACGCGTGTCATCCAGCGACGTTCCGCGATAGTAGGCCGTTGCGTAGACTGCTGATTTATCTTCAAATTGCAGGCGCTGTGTCATGAAGGCCGTTTGGCCATCCCCGAGCAGTTCAGCTGCGAGCATCAAGGCAGCCGCGGTTTTCTGATCACCGTTATCTCGTTCAGGCGCAAGGTAGGCACGGCTGACATATGGCTGTGCCACACGTGGATCTTCATAAACCAAACGACGCGCGGCTTTGTGATCCGGCTCTTGCGGGCGCAAGCGCTCGGGTAAATCGAGATTGGCCTCCAAGGGACCATAATGGCGCTCGGCCATGTCCTTCACGTCTTCAGGCGTCACATCACCTGCGACGATCAGGATTGCGTTGTTCGGCGCGTAGAACTGCTCGTAGTAATCTTGCGCATCCTGAAGATCGAGGGTTTCCATCTCATGGCGCCAGCCGATGATTGGCACGCCATACCGATGGTTCATGTACATCGCAGCGTTGGCCTGTTCATTGAACAACGCACCCGGATCATTCTCTGTGCGCTGGTTGCGCTCTTCAATAATGACTTCGCGCTCTGTCAGGATGTCTGCTTCGCTCAAACGAAGGTTGACCATGCGGTCGGCCTCCATTTGCATCATCAATTCAAGCCGGTCAGACGCAACCCGTTGGAAATAGGCAGTGTAGTCGTAGGATGTAAACGCATTGTCCGAGCCGCCATTAGCAGCGACCGTTCTTGAAAACTCGCCTGCTTCCATGTTGTCCGTCGCCTTGAACAGCAAATGTTCAAGAAAATGTGCAACGCCCGAGACACCAGGCTTTTCGTCTGCTGACCCAGCGCGATACCACATCATGTGAACAACGACAGGCGCACGGTGATCTTCGATCACCACGACGTCCATTCCATTGTCTAATGAAAAGGTACTGACCTGATCATCCCAGCGGACCGTCTCCGCAAAAGCGGCAATTGGTGCACTGAGCAGAGCCAAAAATGGCACGGCCAAACGAAATCCGAAACGCATATTTATTCCTCACGTTGGGTAGATCTAAACACCAACCTAAGCGTGTTCCGGCCTGTTGCAACCGAACTGACGCCATCGTGAAGGTCTTATTCGACGGGTGGTGCAGATGGCGTTTTCACGCCCGCGCGACGGCTTGCGTTAAGTGTCGCGTTCGCATCGAGCACTTGGCTCCTGTACACTTGGACATAGCGGTCTGTTTTAAACAGGCGAATGTTCGTGAACCGGCCACGGCGCTTGCGGAAATCTGCGTCTTCGGCAGCGGTTGTTGCGCGAATGTTGCCCGGAACTCCGTAGCGCGATGCACTGGCAATCAAAGCACCATCGCTCGATGGAACACCTTGGGCCGTAACTCGCGCAGGATTGCCACCTAGCGCGGCAACTGCGTCTTGCTTAGGTGTAGCATCCACGAGATTGGCTGATCCAGGTGTTGGAACTGGCAACGCGCTATAGCTTTCGGGTGTTTGCAAGGGCTTGTTAGGTACAATAGCGAATTCTTCCGGCCCTGCGGCTGGATCGCTCAAGTCGCGCAAACCCTTGTTGCCCCCGCATGCTGCGAGGCCCAAGGCCATAATCAGGATCAAACTGCTCGCCGGTCGCATTTTAACTCCGCTCCGTTCGCTGTGTTTTAGCGCATAGAAAAGGCGCCGTCACCTAGGCTTTTTTGCTGGGCGCGAAAGAACGCCGATTGCACTCATACTATACATCTTCTTTTTCGTCGCCGCCAAAAATAACCATACCAAAGGCGCCGACGAAAATAGCAATATCTGCAACGTTAAAGGAGAACGGATTGTTAAAGCCACAGCAGCTCATGTTCAAGAAGTCTGCGACTGCTCCGTAAAGGACACGGTCAATAATATTGCCCAGCGCGCCGCCAACGAGAATGCCAGCGCTGATCAGTCCAAGACGACCAAAGTTCTCTTTTCTCAGCCAGTAGAGAACGAAGGCGACAATAATCAACGCGATACCGATTAATATCCAACGCGTTGCAGAACTGTCGCCCGAGAAGAGGCCAAAGTTCACGCCATAGTTCCACGCCATGCGCAGGTTTAGGAAGGGTGGCAGCACATCAATGCTGCCCACTTCACGCAAGTTCATCCAGTGAACCACAAGGTATTTCGTCGCTTGATCCGCGAGGAACACCCAAAATCCTGCCCAAAACACAAGACGCATGCGCGTCCTCCCTTAAATCACCAATTAGTGGCGGAAGTGACGCATACCAGTAAAGACCATCGCTAATCCAGCCTCATCTGCAGCGGCGATCACTTCGTCGTCACGCATGGAGCCACCTGGCTGAATGACGCAAGATGCACCAGCTGCAGCTGCTTCCATCAGGCCATCAGCGAATGGGAAGAACGCGTCAGACGCGACAGCCGAGCCAACGCTTAGCGGCGTTTCAAGTCCTAGCACCTCTGCCATGCGCTCTGCCTTCTTCGCAGCAATCAGCGCGCTATCAAGGCGGTTCATTTGACCCGCGCCAACGCCGACTGTTGCGCCGTCTTTCACATAGACAATCGCGTTAGACTTAACGTGCTTGCCAACTTTCCACGCAAACAAAAGGTCGCGCATTTGCTCTTCGGTCGGTGCAACCTTCGTCACAACCTTCAAATCATCCATGCCAACAAAGCCAACATCTTTGTCCTGCACCAACATACCGCCAGCAACTTGGCGATAGGTCAAACCACCTTTGCGGTTGTTCGGCAGACCATCAGTTGTCAGCAAACGCAGGTTCTTTTTCGCTGCGAACACTTCGCGCGCGGCATCAGATGCACCCGGCGCGATCACAACCTCAGTGAAGATGCCAACGATCTCTTTCGCCGTTTCTTCATCGAGCGGTTGGTTCAGCGCAACAATACCGCCAAAGGCAGATGTGCGGTCACAATCGAACGCGCTTTTGTAGGCTTCAATCAAGGAACCGCCCAGCGCAACGCCACATGGGTTTGCATGCTTGATAATGGCACAAGCCGCTGTTTCGCTTGGGTCAAACTCAGCAACCAGTTCAAACGCAGCATCTGTGTCGTTTATGTTGTTGTAGCTCAGCTCTTTACCCTGATGCTGCTTGGCCGTCGCAACGCCCGCGCGCTCTGTACCATCAACATAGAAAGCTGCTGTTTGGTGTGGGTTTTCACCATAACGTAATGTCTGAGACAAAGTACCCGCAAACGCACGGCGACGTGGCGCAGTGTCGCCCAGCGCATCCGCCATCCAAGTGGATACCGCGGCATCATAAGCGCCAGTACGCGCATAGGCTGTCTGCGCCAGTTTCTGACGGAACGCATATGTTGTTTGACCGTCGTTCGCGTCCAACTCAGTGAGCAACGCGTCGTAATCTTCGACATCCACAACAACGCTGACAAATGCATGGTTTTTCGCAGCGGCGCGGATCATCGCAGGACCGCCGATATCGATGTTCTCGATGCACGTGTCGTAGTCACTGCCTTTGGCGACTGTTTCTTCAAAAGGGTAAAGGTTCACGACAAGCAAATCGATTGCGCCGATGTTGTGCTCATCCATAGCTGCAACATGTGCATCGTTATCACGCAGCGCGAGGAGACCGCCGTGGACCGCTGGGTGCAGCGTTTTTACACGCCCGTCCATCATTTCAGGGTAACCCGTCACATCCGCAACATCGCGCACGTCAAGACCTGCATCGCGAAGGGCTTTCGCGCTGCCGCCAGTGGACAACAATTCAACTCCGCGCTCGGACAAAGCGCGCCCAAGATCGATCAGTCCAGTTTTGTCGGAAACAGAAAGCAAGGCGCGGCGGATGGGAGAAAGATCAGTCATGGCTGTTCAGGGTCCTGAAATCTAAAATTGCATATCGTCATCCGGAACGAGATCGCGCACGCCAACTGCTGTGTCTTGCGTTTTCGCAAGCGACCACCGGATGCGCGTCGCATAGTCCATTGCGCGGCCAGTTAAAACGATCTGTTTTGTCGCGCGGGGCTGTAAACGCCCTTTTTCAAGAAAAAGACTGGGTTCAAGGCCCAATTTGGCCACGCCATCATGGCGAAACACCCAAAGTTCTCCGCTTTTTTGCGCCATGGAGACTGCCGTGCCTCCCATATCCAGCGCGGCATCAACCTCGGGATGCAGATGGAATCGGATGGTAAAGGCGACGCCTTGAAGGCTGAGTTCGTCCATCTTCGCATCAAATCGCTTC
>NZ_JBDWVM010000333.1:0-10901 GCF_039984035.1 Planktotalea sp.
TATCAAGCGATGCGCAATATCCATAGACCGCATTCATCGCGTCTTCTTCTGAAACGCGAAACGCCGGAGCGCCAATCAAAATCGTAAGCTCCATCTCATGGTGATAGTTCTGTGTTCCCAGAGGATAAGGAATGCTGCCGCCACTTGCCTTAGAGTGCAAAGGCGACTTGGTGAAATAGAACGGCGCTTCATAATCAGGAACGCCGCCCATCTCGACAGCATGCGCTGCATAGTTGCGGCCGACACAGAAAATCCTGTTCAGTGGAAAGGAAGCTGTTTCGCCAGCAACGGCAATGGAGCGGGTAGGCGCGACGGGGAACAAAAAGTCTGACATGGTATCTCCTAAAGTTGCACGCTCTTCGCCTATCTCAAGCTGAGCTGTCAAGCTTGGGCTAGGCTACAACAATATTGTTAACGCTGAAGACGCCTAGCGCTGGCCGTCCAAAACGAGCCGCGCCGCAAGCCCCGCAAAGACCGTTCCAAGGAAATAGCGCGACACTTTCGCGAATTCTTGCGATCCTGATGAGAACCGATTGAAGCTACCAATCAGTAGAATAACCGTCCCATTCACCGCCAACCCCACGACGTTCAAAATAATGGCAAGGACCATGACTTGCGTGCCAACGGCGCCCTGCGCAGGATCTACAAACTGGGGAAAGAGCGCGAGGAAAAACAAAGCGACCTTCGGATTGAACACATTCGAAATCATCCCCTGCCGGAACATAACGGCTTTTGACAATCCTCTATTCCGCGCAGGCCCTTCTATCGGAGCGTCCCCACCTCGAAACGCCTGCCATGCCAGAAACGCAAGATAAGCCGCACCAAGATAGCGTACCAAATCATATGCGTATGGCACCGCCAGAAACAGCTGCGACAGGCCAAGGGCCAGCAAAAGCGCGTGAAAGAACGAACCAGCCGCGACGCCCAGATAGGTGAAAAAACCTGCCAAGCGCCCCTGCGCGGCAGAGCGCGCAGCAATCAACAACATATCCGGCCCCGGCGTTGCCGTCAGTGCAAGGCTCGCAAGACCAAAAAGCAATGCCGTTTGTAGATCGATCATTTGAGAATCCCCTTAGCTTTGACCAACGTTATCTTTGCAGTCTGACATCGAAAACTTGCAGGGCAAAGTCGTTCATCTGCCTATCTCCATGCGCAAAGCGTGGTTGGGTCAAATCACAAACTTCGCGCCCACACCTCTCGGAGTTCATCTATGAGGTGAAAGAGAACATCCCTGAGGCCTAGTGCGCTGTCTCGCCTTGTAACTCGACCGTGAAAAACCACTCTTCCTCTGGGTCTTTTTCGACGATTTCATCAGGCACTACCAATGGCCCTGACAGGAAAACGTTCGATCCAAAATGCCCATGCAAACGCGCCAATTTTTCCTGACGTGCACTGGTCAATTCGGCAAAGAACTTTGAATAGTTCTCGGTCGCCTTCAGCTCATCAATCTTCGCACGGTGGCATTTCACCGAATGCTCATGCGCGGCGGCGATCTCAGCATCGCTCATCAGCTTGGCCAACTCTGTCTTCATCATATCCAGCCGTGGCAAGATTGAATCATCCTGTTCATAGTTGTTGTTCATACGGAACCAATAGGCGAGGCCTTGATCCCGATCCACATGGTTCACGCGACCACGATCACGTTTCACCAAGAAACTCTCGGCCGAGCGCACAGCGTAGTGATTGAGTTGCACCAGATCATAGCCATAGGTTTCTATCGTAGAGCGCCACCCATTGCGATACATCTCGCGCGGCAGCGGGACACCCGATCCATTCACCCAATTGATATCTTCCCACAGCTGCGGGTTCAGCCCCTTGGGTCGATGCACGCCCAATTTCTTGAACAAACCGATGTTCTGGAACAGAGTTTTGAAGCCCCACGCCTGATGCGGCTTGCGCGCATATTCAGGGGCGCAGCGCAGGAATTGTTCCGTGATCGGCCCATCCACATAGTCTTGCACATCGCCATTGCCGAACAAGCGCCACGTCATGGAAATCATGTTTGCATCCGGCACCGCCGCAAACAGCGCATCGAGCGTGCCATCGCCAACCTTGATGTTCACGAATTCATCCACGTCAATGCAGGTCGCCCATTTGGCGTTTTTAATGACGTCTTCTTCCTCAGCAGATTGAAGTGCAGCGTGCTGCGGCTTCAGATCCATTTCTTGGAACCGGTTCTCGCGCCATTGGCAAATGCCTTTGCGTTCCAACATTTGCAGCATCGTATCCGTGCCGTCCGTGCAATCGTTCGTATAAACGATAATATCGTCAAACCCGATCGCTCTGTGATAAGCCAGCCATTCCAGAATGAACGGGCCTTCGTTTTTCATCGTCGTCACAATGGCGCAGCGCCCGCGTCCCTGAGCGACTTTATCCTGTTTGATTTCAGGCATGCGCACAGGATTGTGCTTCCAAAATTTCTTGGACTTTTCCAACAATGGTGGGTGCTCAATGAGCGATGTTTTGGGAACAATCTTGGAAATTGCTTCGCTCGGATGGCGCAAAGACATGTGCCGGTAAAATCCCATTTTCTTTTCAGGATCAGGCACCACATTGCCCATACGCACCAATCGCCAAACCGCCGCCTCGGGCGCTTTTGATGGCGCAATACACCAGCGTTGCCGTCCGCCGCGCGCATCAAATTGCACACATATATGATCCGCAAAGAGAGTCGGTTGATTGTTGCGCACGCGCCAAGGATAGCAATGGCGCCCGAATATCGCGATCAAACCGCCCTCTGCTCTGACCGCTAAATCAAAGACAGATATGTCAGAGCGCTCCATCAGATCATGCACATCAATGTTTGCAACAGCGCGCGCATGTTCCAAGAACCGCGCCCGCGTAATCTCATAATAACAAAGCGCGCCAAGCGGCGCGTCCCACGGCGCGGGCGGCGGTATTTCCATCCGGTCCTTGCCGGGGGCTTCTGCCACACAGAACGGATGCGCCTCCGCCGGAAGATCAGTCCTCCCAAAGGGTACAGAGCTGCTCAACACAATGACGGTGCAATCGAGCTTTGCCGCGCCCGCTTTCAAGGCCTTCACGAACGCCTTGTCGCTGCTCGGCTTCGCACGATCAAAGATCACCGCCCCTGTCATGCTATGTTCCGCAACATGATAGCGTAGCCAAGTGAGCACAGTTTTTGCATCTTCACCGTTTCGAACCGCCGCCAGAACATTTGCGCCCTCAAGAATCTCCAGCTCCGCCTCTGCCGGTTTGATCTCCACAGGTTCACCCGCAAATTCAAACGTCAACGCGCCTTTTGGCACCTCATAGGTCACATAAGGCGCGCCGCCCACGGAGCGCAGTTCAATTTGTTTGGCGCGTTTGGGTGCCACGATCTGCGCCAAATCAACGCCAGTATCGAAAAACAACGTCACTTGGCGTTTGCCGTCAACCTCAGCTTCTACAGCGTCCAGCAGGGTGATGTCCTCAACGGTTTGGCTCGCCAAAAGGCGTTCAATGATACGGGCACTCATACTCTGTCTCTCTGTAAAATCTTAATCTGAGCGCGCAAAAAGGCACGTCCCTCAGCCGCGCTCGGCGGCACGCTTGATCCAAGAAGGCCAAGCCTGAATTGCAAACGAAGCACATCGATATCATCCACCGCTTCGCGATAGACTTGTGCCTGCACATTTAGGCAATTGGACACCAAGTCAGCAACATCGGGCATACTTTCTAGCTCTGCGCGCGTCGCATCTAACATCGGCAAAATCTCTGGCGCATCTTCGCTATTCCAATTGCGCTCTGCCCAATAGGTCAGGCCAATCTCACGCTCCATATGGTTGGGCAATCCCCGCGCTCGCTTCACCAGGAATTCTTCGCTCGAACGCAGGGAGTAATGGTTCAACCACGCGCGACGCGCGCCTTGATCGACGCCATATATTGAAATTGCCCCATCTTGAGCCGCAAATTGCGGGGATAAAACAGACCCATCAGGCCCCACCCAGCGCGCCGGTTTTGACTTTTTAGCACGCGGGCGATGCACCCCAAGGGCACGAAAGGCCGTTGGGCGATTCAATGTCTTGAACAAATGTGCCAACGGGAAATGCACATCCATTGGCGCGGCTTTGGTGAATCGCTCCGGCGTTAAACCCGCTTCGCGTCGGTCCTGCCCTGCTGACCCATACAAACGCCAAGGCAAGGCAAGCGCATCAAACGCTCCCTGTTCTGCCTCAAATGCAGCAATTAAATCTCTTACACTGCCACCCTCTGGCAGGCACAAGAACTCATCACAATCAAAGAACATCGCCCACTCAGCCTCTGCCAACCAAGGATGATCCTGCGCCAGTTTGAGCGCCTGCCATTGCACCGATTTCTTGCCCTTAGGCGCGAAGGGCACATAGGAAATGCGCGGGTCTTGTGACAATGCCTCCAATACCGCATCCGTGCCATCGGTATTGTCATGGGACAGCACAAGCATCCGGTCAAAACCAGCCGCTAGATGATGCGCAATCCATTCCGGTGCATAGGCCCCGTCATTGCGCAGACATGTGATGCCTAGAATGCTCAAAATAGTTCTCTGCTCTCGCGATTATCGCGTTTTCGCCCTTATACGCGAAATATCCAAACAAAGTTACCCTTTGTGCACGCTTCACCACAAACTGTTGTTTGAGAGTCCTATCGATGAAACCACCGTCAAACGTCGCTAAAAATGGCGGGCAAACATACCAATCACTTCGGTCAATTTCTCCCGTGTCAATGCGCTTTCCCGCACTGTGAATTGCGCCATATTGCCAACGACCGCCTCTTTTTCAAGGAAGTCCTCTATCACATGGTAGCCTTTGCGACTTTCATAATCGTCAAACAGCAATGTTGTTTTCTTGGTACAACGTAGCATCGCCGTCAGTGCGCAGGCGACACGAAAACGTCCATCAACCAAGATGACATCAGGATGTCTGAAACTATCAGCATCCCAAATCGACAAGGGATAAAGATGGTAGCTTTGAAAACGGCTCGCATCCTTAGGCGATCCCCATTTACCTGTGGGTCCAATGTTCACATGCTTCAACATCGGCATAGACACGGGTTGCGCATGTTCGAACCATGTGCGCATCATTTTCGTCCACACGCGGCTGCTTTCGATAGAATAAATTACTTTGTCCGGCATTTCCGACGCAAGCACAGTCGAACCGCCACTCCCGTATTCAAGAATGACATTTGCTTGCTCGTAATGTTGTTTCACAAATCGGCCCACCTTTGGTTCAAAGGTGAGTTCTGGCCGTTTTATCAATTCAAGAGTTTCGCTCATAAGTCCTCTCTGATTGTTCAGGGACTCACATAAACTCTTTCAGTAAATTTCTTCCTAAAGGCACACGCCCGCGACTATTGCACCGCTTCAGCCAATTCGCTGTCCGCAAACCAAGTCTGCCAACACAGCGTGCCGAACCTCTCGTTCATATGAAAGACATCAAGCGCGCGGTGCTCTGGGCCGCCACCCTCGCGAAACTGTTTAGACCCTTCGGAATATTCGCGCTTGGTCATCACACCCGCTTCAATCGTGTCTTCTGGTTGGCTGAGCACCTGAAACCCTTCCGCGACGAGGCGCTGGTCAATCTGCGCCATAATCGCATGAACATAAGCACCATCATTATTGCTCACGATAGGTGCATAGAGCGCATCACGCCATTCGATATCTCTTAAGCCCTCACTCAAGAAAGACTGCCAAACAATGAATATTGGCGCGTCGGTCTTCGCGCGCAGCGTTCGCGCCGTATGCAGCATCATACCGTCATTCAATTCACCCCACACCGCATCCACCATCGTTGCATCGCTGACAAAATTTCGCGCGACGTCATGGTTATGCGTGCTTGGCGTCGCAAAATCCGCGTAATTGCGAAACAGACAGTTGGGGAAAAACTTCATCCCCGTCAGAACAAAGGCATCATAATCTGCAGGCTCAACAAAATCGCCCGTCGTTGCGATGCTCTTAAAGAACGCCGCCGCATTCGGATCAAGCGGGCCAAGTTTTCCGTCGATATCGCCAAAGCTCGCCATGCCCTCTTTGAGGCACCCAAAGAAATCTGCGTGAACTTTGGTCTCATTAGTCCAGCCATCTTTCAACGCAGCAACATGTGAGTTGCCCAAAACACAAATACGCTTGCTCATTTGTTAAAGGCCTCCAACAAGACTTCTTCACACACGAGATCATCCGCAGCTTGATCCCTCTCTTCTGCCTTTGAGGCGCGCGCAGGCGCGGTAGGAGCAGGGGCGGGTTTTACCGCGCCGCCAGAAGGATCATGTTGATTGATAAACACCCGCATCGCGTTCTCCACACCGGGAGCAGAGACGGAGCGCAAATTGCGCTCGTAGAAAATTCCGCGCGATGATGGGGCAGTGATCAATTCATAAGACGGATAGTAATCGATATGGCGGTTGCTCTGGCTCAGCTCGCCGCAAACTCCCCGCAGCACTGATTTGGAATAGGTGCTCGCGGCCAGAACATGATCGTCACTCGCCGTAGCCGTCAATGGAACAGGGGACACTGTAATAATGCACTTCAACCGACGTTTTCGATGCGTCTTCATTAATTTCAGAAAACTGTTGAAGGCGCGCAGTGTTTCGGAGTGGGTGTAGTTCTTGAACTCATAAACCTCAGGATCAAATTGCCCAGCAATCGTGCCTGGCGCTGTAGGATAGACCGTTCCAGTCTCACGGTGGATCCAAGCTTCGGTCAAACCGAAGGTGAATACGAAAACATCCATCGACAGGAACATCTCTGCCACATTGCGCAAATGGAAGTGGCGCGCGGCGCGAACTTCTTCTTCAGTGGCCCAACCTTTGGGTTCGACCCCAGGTCGTTGCGCGTCATAGAAACGCCCGTCTTTCTCCCATATCGGCTCGGCAGGTTCATGTCCGTCCAACGCTTCACGCGCCAGCTGCAAAAGCTGTGCAGCGGTATAAATATTGCCGTAACGACAGGTATAAATTCCAAAGGATTGCGCCTTGGCATCCGCGTCGCTCAACCCTTGAGGGGCAGGTTCCATTTGCATCACATTGAAGGCGCGCGCTTTCAAATGGCGGGCGATGTGCTGTGCAAAACAGCTCCCTGCCGTCGCGATCGCTTCGTGTTTGCGCATCCGAAATTTGCGGCGATACAAATCATCCATTGCTAAAGGACTTTGTTCAGCGACACCGCTGCTCCAAAATGCGCGTGATTCCAAACCCTTATATGGGGAACTACTCATACTCTTTTCCTGCCTTAAACGGTCTACGCCGCACGTTTCATCGTACTATCCTACCCCAATACGGCGAAGTTATGACACCAGTGCCACATAACTTCCGGTCTTTTTGCGAACCTTAAGTTTTCCACAAACTGTAATTTTCTGCAACGATGAGCAAAGAATGCAGGCAAGCGTCAGATTAAATCAACAAGCTTGAGCCGCTGTATTTTCCCCGAGGGACCTTTAGGCAATTCGGGGAGGAAATGAATACAATCAGGTGATTTGAATTTGCCAAGCCGCTGCTGGCATAAATCAATCAAGGCCGCTTCTGACACCGAAGAACCGGGTTTCACACTGACCGCAGCTTCGACAGTTTCGCCATAGCTTTGGCATGGCCTCGCAAAAGCCGCGGCTTCAATAATGTCAGGCTCCGAATACAGCACTTCATCAATTTCGCGCGGCGCGATGTTTTCACCGCCCTTGATGATCAACTCCTTCAAACGCCCTGTCACGAAAACATAACCGTCCTCATCCAAATGACCAAGATCGCCAGTCCGCAGCCAATCGCCTTCAAAGCTTTGAGCTGTTGCGCTTGGATTGTCCAAATATTCGGCCATTACGTTCGGACCACGCACCGCAATTTCCCCCTCTTGCAAGGGTGGTGCAGGCGTAAGATCGGGCGTCAGGATGCAAATCTCATTGCCATAAGCGACCCCAGGCGATCCAATTTTTCGAACCGCAGGTGGCAAGGGGTTCGACAAAATCTGGGCCGCCGTTTCGGTCAACCCCATCGTCTCGATGATTGGCACACCAAAGCGTTCCTCAAAAGCAGATTGCGTTTCAATGGCAAGCGCAGACGACGCCGACCGCCCAAAGCGCAACCGCTCACACACTGCTTTGCTTGGATTTTTGTCGCTGTGTAGAAGGTGACTGATAATTGTCGGAACGACCGAGAACCACGTCACCATCGATGTATCAACTTGACCCCAAAATTTACTGGTTGAAAATTTCGCCACCATCGCGAGCGACCCACCTGAGACAAGCGCACCCATCATCGTCACGCAAAGCCCATTGATGTGGTAAATCGGCAGTACGCAAAATCCGCGATCCTTGGGTGACAACTCATGTGCGACCGCCGTCGTCCACCCTCCCGCCATTAGGCTGGAATGGGTATGCACAACCCCCTTTGGCTGACCCGTGGTTCCCGAGGTGTACATCAAGAGCGCATGTTGATCAGGGCCGAAATCTGGCAAAGGCGTCCTATCTCGCAACATGCTATCGGTCAGGATGCTCAACGTCGCTGGTGCAATCTTCTTGATCGGCTCGATCTGGCTGTCATGTACAAAAGCAAATCGCGCACCGCTGTGTTCTAGCGCATAGGCAATTGCATCTGGCCCAGCGGCCAAGTTGATCATCGTCGCGCGAAAGCCGCCGTAAAGCGCCGCATAGACCGCCAACACCCCAGCCCTGCCATTTGGATGTACTATCGCAACGCTTTCGCCCTGCCTTATCCCCAAGCCAAACAGCCCTTGTGCCATATCACGGGCCGCCTCGCGCAGACCGCGCCACCCCAAGCTCTCACCCGTTTCGGGAAAGACAAAGGCGATTTCATCACTTTGTGCTCGCGCATCCAGCCAGTCTTTCACTGTGCCTTTAGGGGGCGATGCAGCGTCGAAGATCATTTACCGGCCTCGCCCCAATACCCGCCAAAGATATCTTCGAGGGCCGGTTCATTGGCCGGAATTTCCCGCACAATTTTGGTGGTCTGCATAAAGTGGCGCCAGTGCAGGTTCGTATCGATAGAATTGCCACCCCATGACCCACACCCCATAGACAATGAAAACGGCATGCCGTTGGTAAACGATCCACCTGTTGCAAAAGTATGCGCTTGGTTCACGATCACACGGCTGGTGGGAATCGCCCGAGCAAGCGCAAGTGGCCGATCATCGGTCTGTGTGTGCAAGCCAACAGAATGCCCCGCGCCCTGATGCATTTCGATCTCAAAAGTTATGCGAACCGCATCCTCAAAATCTTTGGCACGATACACGGTCAAAACACGGCTCAGCTTTTCGCCAGAAAGCGGATGTTCAGCGCCAATTCCGCTGGTTTCTACCGCCAAATAGGACGTATCCGCAGGCACCTCATCCGTCAGTCCAAGAGCCGCAATCATTTTGTCCGCATCTTGCGCGATGGCTTGTGGATTTAGATGACCTTTGACCCACAGCTTTGAGGTCACTTTCGTTTCATCCTTAATCAATGCACCGCCAGTCCGCGCCATTTCAGCGGCGAAGGCATCATAGATTTCATCGACAACAACAACCGCATTTTCCGATGAACAAGAGGTCGCGTTATCAAAGGTTTTAGATGCTTTAATCTTTTCGGCTGCCGCCGCTAGATCTGCAGTTTCGTCGACAATCACAGCGACATTACCTGCCCCAACAGCCAAGGCAGGTGTGCCGGATGTATAGGCGCGCTTCACGTTGTTCTGGCTCCCAGTGACAACGATCAAATCAGCAATTTCTAGCAAGCGCTGGGTCTTTTCTTTCGATCCACGACCCGGGATCATCTGCACAAGATCAGTGTCGATCCCAAGCTTGTCGAATTCCGCGTGAATATAACCAAGCAATGCTTCGCAAGTTGGCACGCCTTTCGGGGACGGTGACACAACAATCGCATTACCGCATTTTAGAGCATTGATAATATTGTTTGCCGGTGTTGCACCCGGGTTGGTTGAAGGGACAACCGCACCAATAACGCCAATGGGACGCGCAACCTCCGTTATGCCGCTCGCAGCATCATCGCTAACAATCCCGTAGGTTTGCGCATCTTGGATATCGCGCATTAAACCAAGCGTCTTGCGATGGTTCTTAATGATCTTGTCAGGCACATTGCCAAGGCCTGTCGTCTCAACCGCAAGTTCAGCCAAATGCTGATTGCGGGAAGGTTCCATAATCGCCCATGCCGCAGCTTGCGCTGCACGATCATAGGCCAGCTGTGATCCATCACGCTCAAACGCGCTTTGCGCCGCGCGCGCACGCGCTACGATGGCTTCGACCTCTGCGATGGGATCAACAGTATTCATGGGAATGTTCCTGTATAAAATTGCGCAGCACCGTCACGATCGAGGTGCTGCGCATATGTTTTTAAAGATCAGCCAAAAGCTCTTCTAGGGTTTGCTGACGCGCTGCCCACATTTCAAGCACTTCGTCCCGCGTCATAATGTGCATGGGTGATCCCCCAGCAGCCATACGGCTTTGAACGCGGCCATTCTCGAACATTGCGGGCACAGTCGCGGCCAACTTGTCGATGATAGGCTGCGGCGTGCCCTTTGGCACCATCACGCCACGGAAATTTACCGATGCGTTGTCGATGTCGAACCCCTGCTCCATCATGGTCGGGACGTCTGGTAAGAATTCTGCGTTGCGCTCCAGATCGAAGACGCCGAGGATTTTAACATTGCCCGCCGCCTGAGCGCGGAATGCATCGGACAGGTTATTCACGCCTCCAAGGACGTCACCAGCGATCACGGCACGCATCGCACCTGCCCCACCTTTGTTGTTGGGGATGTAAGCTAGCTTCACGCCCGCAGCTTTCTCAAGCTGCAAGGCCGCGATATGATGGCCAACGAACAGGCCCGCGCCCGAGAATGTCAAACCACCCGGATTTGCCTTGGCATAGTTCACGACGTCTTCCATCGAGTTGAACTCGCTATCTGCTCCGACAACAAACACCGCAGGG
>NZ_JBDWVM010000334.1:0-8974 GCF_039984035.1 Planktotalea sp.
CTCTTGGCCTCTGCCCTGCGCAAGGACATCGCGTTTGGGACGCTTCTGCCTGATCAAAAACTAAAGTTGCACGAGTTGCGCACGCGCTATGGTGGCTCAAACCATTCCATGCGGGAAACACTTCGCATTCTATCAAGCGAAGGCCTTGTTGAAGCCACAGCCCAGCGCGGGTTTCGCGTCACCTCGGCTACAGAGGATGATTTGCGCGATATTCAAATGGTACGGATCGAAATCGAAAAATTGGCGCTGATGCGGTCTATGGAACTCGGCGACGTGGCTTGGGAAGGCCGCGTGGTTGCTGCACATCACGGTTTGCAAAAAGCCGAGGCCAATGTTGCGAATGCACCTGATGATTTGACCGCCCTTCAGTGGGACGAAGCCTGTCGCGCTTTTGCGGTTGCCATCATCGACGCTTGCGAAAGCCCGCGATTGATTGATTTACATCGCAAGTTTTTCGATCAAAGTCGCCGGTTTCGCCTCGCGCAGATGCGTGAAGGCAAACTGAATTGGGACGCACGCAAGGCGCGCCAAAAAGCACTGATGGACGCAATTTTGGCTAAACGAAACGACGAGGCACTCGCGCTTTTACAAGACGATATCGAGGCAGAACTCGGTACAAAATAATTAGGTCTCTGGGAGGATATTATGACCAATTTAAATCGCCGTAAGGCACTTGCCCTGATGGGCGGAACATTGGCTGCAACGGGGCTTGCAGCTCCGGCAATCGCCAGCAATAAAAAAATCAAAGTGGGCGCACTGCGCTTTACATCCCACTCAGGTAATTTCGTCGCGCAAGAGCGCGGTTACTTCGCAGAAGCGGGCCTTGATGTAGAATTTGAGTTCTTCCAAGCCGCGCAGCCCATGGCCGTTGCGATCGCATCTGGCGATGTGGATTACGCTGTGACAGCAATGTCCGGCGGTTTGATCAGCCTCGCAGACAAAGGCGCGATCAAAGTGATCGGCGGTGCGCTCAGCGAAGAAGCAGGCATCGATGGTCAGAAATTCCTTGCCTCTGACGCGGCTTTCCAAGCGGGCGTCAAAACGCCAGCGGATCTTGCGGGCAAACGTTTTGCCGTGACGCAAGCGGGATCATCATTCCACTACATGGGCGCGAAAATGGCCGCCGCGGAAGGCATCGAAATGTCCTTCACACCACTGCAAAAGGTTGGCGCTATTATCGGCGCGATGAAGTCTGGTCAGGTTGATGGCTGGTCCATCGTGCCACACATCGCGAAGCCACTTGCTGGTGCAGGCGCTTGGCACATCATCGGCAACGTCTCTGACTATTTGCCCGATTACCAGGTCACGACTGTCTTTACCTCTGCCAAAAACGCAGCCGATGAACGCGGCATGACAGAGAGCTTCCTCGCGGGCTTCTCCAAAGGTGTTGATGACTACGCCGCTGCCATGATCGACAAAACAGCCGATCAAGATGCGATGGTCGATTTGATTCACAAGTATGTCTATACGGATCGCCCACGCGAAAAAGCAGCGCCATCAATCATCAATGGAACGATGCGTCTGAACAAAGGTGCAGCATTGAATATTGCCTCGATCAAAGATCAACTGGGTTGGTTCCAATCCGAAGGTCTGGTGGACGCCGATATTTCCATCGATCAAGTCGTGGACAGTTCTTACGTGAACATCATCGGCGCGTAACGCGCCTATGTAGGGCCGATGGAAACGTCGGCCCTTTCATTCTCTCATAAGGGCGCATCAATGGACATTCGCTTGGACGGCATCGGTCATTCCTACGACAATTTCGAAGTGATGCGAGACATCAGCCTCGACATTCGTAGCGGACAAATCGTGTGTATTGTTGGCCCATCGGGGTGCGGAAAATCCACGCTGCTCCGTTTCATTGGTGGCTTGGAACGCCCGAACAAGGGCCAAGTGCTCCAACTGGGCGAAGCCCCGGAGGGTTGTCTCAACCCACTCACCTACATTTTTCAGGATTTTGCTCTGCTGCCGTGGCGCAGCGTGTCGGGCAATATTTCTCTTGTCCTCGAGGATCACGGGATCAAAGGGGCTGCTGCGCAGGCCATTATCGATGATGTCTTGGCGCGCACCAAGCTGACGGATTTTGCCAAAGCGCTACCCAAACAGCTGTCTGGCGGCATGAAACAACGCGTTGCGATTGCGCGCGCCTTGGCCGTGAACCCTGCAGTCATGTTGATGGACGAACCGCTTTCCGCACTGGACAGTCAAACCCGTGAATTGCTGATGGATGATCTTGTAGATCTATGGACGCGCCAGCCATTTACCGCTGTCTACGTCACCCACAACCTCGCCGAAGCGGTACGCCTCGGTCACCAAGTCGTTGTTCTATCACGCCGCCCCGGTGAAATTCGGGAAATCGTCCAGATTGAGAAACCTTTGGCCACGCGCGAATATGGTGATGCCGATCTGGATGCAGCACAGAAGCATTTGTGGCATTTGATGCGCGACGAAGCCCGCGCCGCAGATGCGGAGTTGATCCATGTCTGATCCCAATACAGGTAAATCCGTCGCCTTTCGCGGCGGTGGTTTCAACCCGCAGTCCCATCGCTGGGTCGGTGTTGCTGTTTTTGTCTCTTTGATCCTCTTCGCAGAATGGGGCACGCGCGCGGGGTGGATATCTGCCCTAACGATGCCCAAACCCTCTGACGTCTTGGCCACGTTTGGCGAACTTTATGATAGCGGGCTGCTGTTCAAACACCTTGGCCCTTCCCTATCGCGATTGTTCATCGGCGCATTTCTCGGCGCAAGCGTGGGCGTCAGTGTCGGGGTTCTCATTGGTCTCTTCTCCTACATGCGTTCTGGACTGATCCCATTAGTCGCGGCGATCTTTCCCATCCCTAAAATCGCACTGCTCCCCCTCTTCGTCATTTGGTTCGGCATTGGGGAGGGATCAAAATATGCATTGATCGCCTTTGGCACCTTCACTCCAACCGTTGTCGCAACATACGGCGCGGTCGATAACGTGGATCGCACCCTGATCCGCATGGGGCAGAGCTTTGGTCTCTCATGGTGGTCCATCGTGCGCAAAATTGTGCTACCCGGCGCAATGCCCGGCATTCTGTCAGGTCTGCGCATCAGCCTCGCTATTGCGATCATACTTTTGGTCGCTGCAGAAATGCTTGGGGCGGAATACGGCATTGGTGCCTACATCCTAGAGGCTGGCTCGCTCTATGATTTGGAACGGCTTTTCGCCGGTGTGGTTATTCTATCTTTGCTCGGTGTGATTAGCAGCGGCATCATAAGTATGATCGAACGCCGCGTTTTGGGATGGCGCACCTAAGCGTCCCAAACCACACGGAATCCTTGATGCGGCGTCGCTGAATCCGGCGCGTTGCCTGAACGCGCCGCAATTCGGTAGCGATAGCAATAACTGCGATGGCACAAGAATGACCCACCCTTCAGAAGTTTGAACCCGCGCATACCTTCCAAACGTTGTGTCACCCGTTTCTTAAGCGATTTCACGCGATAGGGTTCTGAGGTCCATTCCCAAACATTGCCAACCATATTGTAAAGCCCATAGCCATTTGGCTCAAAAGATTTGGCCGGCGCGGTATGAAGCCAGCCATCTGCTGCCTTGTTGTTGTTCGGAAAATCACCTTGCCAGATATTACAGGGAAAGACGTCCTTATCGTCGGGCTCCTCGGTCCCCCAAGGGAAGGGCACATCGCCCAAACCACCACGCGCGGCATGTTCCCATTCGGCTTCATTCGGCAATCGGCCACCACACCACTGCGCAAAGGCAGTCGCATCACGCCAAGAAACTTGTGTAACCGGATGATCTGGGTCCCAAGGGATTTGACTACCTGCCCCATGAACCTGACGCCAGTTCGCGCCATCCACACGGCGCCACCATTCGGTCCCCACCACACCTTGTGTTGCGCCGATACATTCGGGCACATCAGAATGAAACACAAAAGACCAGCCGAATTGCTCTGCCTCAGTGACATAGCCCGTCTCTTCGACGAAAGCCTGGAAAGAAGCATTCGTCACCGTCGTTTGCATCATTTTGAAAGGCTGGACACGTTTGCTGCGCAACGGGCTCTCACCATCATCAGTCAGAAATGGGGTTTTGGTTCCAACCATCGCTTTGCCACCTGCAATCGCAATAGCCGCTTGAGGATGGAAAACATGGCCAGCAATTGGCTTTGAAACATCGCCGTGCGCACTTGGCTCACGCGCGGGTGTGCAACACCCCTTTGCTTCACTGTCCATGCGGTCCTCTGACGTGATTTCGATTATGGTCTTCACCCTATCAAACTTGAGCAGAAGCACCATATCCCAAACACCGCGATTACGCTGTTGGCAGGCTAACCGAGTAAGAGAATGTCCGACTGACCAGAGCCGCGGCGCAGATTGTGCACGTCCTGAAGCGCTATGTCTTCGGACCACGCCACTGCAGCCGCTTTATCTGGGAAACTTAAGATCGCCGCCATATCGGGCTGTTTTGGCGCGCCTTCAAGCACCGTAAACGCGCGCGCCGCGCTTTCGACTTTACCGCCGTGCTTGGCCAAAGCATCGCCCGCGACCTCGCGATATTCCGCGAGGGACGCGGGGTTAGTAATGTCGAGTGAAACATAAGCAAAAATCATTCGTGTCTCCAATTTGATTTGATGCACACAGCATAATCAAATCGAAACATGTAAAAACGCGTGTATTTGCACTTCATTCATGCGAAAACGCACGCATGGACATCGCATGGGATGATATTCGCACGGTACTAATGCTAGTGCGTCACCAATCGCTTGCTAGCGCAGCTGACAGGCTTGGATTGAACTACACAACCGTCGCAAGACGCGTGCGCCGCGCCGAAGAGGCGTTAGATCAAAGGCTCTTTGATCGGTTACCGGAAGGTTATCGCCCCACAGCGGTAGCATTGAAAATCGCCGAATATGCCGAGCAAATGGAAAGAGCAGAGCATGATCTCAAGCGTCAAATTCAGGGGAGCAATACTGCCTTGAGCGGCGTGCTTACGATCACTGCACCTCAGCTTCTAATCGCGCATTTCCTCTCTCCTGTTTTGGAAGAGTTCACAACCACGTACCCAGCGGTCGAGCTGCGAATTCTCGCAACAAATGATATCTTGGACCTTACCCGCTTAGAAGCCGACCTTGCCATTCGCATCAGTGCCAAACCGGGGGATTCACTCATAGGCTTGCGCCTTCTCCAGCAGGAAACCGCAAGCTTTGCGAACGAACACATCGCAGAACGGATCAAGGCGGATCCAACTGCAATGATCGATTGGGTTGTCTACGATGCTTACTCAGATGTGCCCAAAGGGATCGACAAGCGATATCCAAACAATCGCGTCAAGTTCCGATTTGATGACATGGTCGCAATGATTGGAGCAGCCCAAGCGGGGCTTGGCGTTGTGCGCGCGCCCATGTTCTTAGGTCGCCAAACCAGTGGCATGGTTCAGGTGCCTATCCTCAAACCGCAAACCTACACCGATGTTTGGGTGGTCGGGCATCCAGACGTCTGGCCTTCTAAAAAACTCGCCGCGTTCCGCGAAATACTCATACGTCACTGTAAAGCGAAACAGTCACTTTTCCTGTCATGAGCACGCTCTGAGCAAAGGGGCGATTTCAATGCGATAGAATGTTGAGAAGCTTGCCCGTCGGATCGCGCAGATAAAACCGTCGCACACCCCAAGGTTCATCCGTCAAAGGATACTCAATAGCCAGCTCTAGTTTTTTTGCCCGTGCATGGATAGCGTCGACATCCTCTACTTCGATCGACAAATCTGGCACTGCAGTGCCAGAACCGCCTTCGCGTGCGATACTGATTTGAACCGGCGTTTTGGCCGTACCGCTTAGCGTTGCGATCCAACCCATATCCATCGCCACGTCCAAATCGAACAACGCGATGTAAAAATCTCGCGTTTGCTCGACTGAAGGCGTCGCAATGTTTGCAACGATGCGCTTGATGGCCATGAGATCAGCTGACTTCGCGCAGGTTCGAGACAGTCGCGCCCAAACGCGTCCCCGCTTTTAGATCACTGTATCCTTGTCGCAGCAGTTCGGCCAAGGCAGACACGGCTGGAGTTTGGGCCTGCTCAGCGCCATACATATTGATCAATGAATCAGGCATGTCGGGCAAAGTGCCCCCGTGTTGGATCGGAACAAGATGCGGCGGTTCAGTGCCTTCAATCGCAACGCAAATCGCCAGATCGGCACCAATCGTCGCCTCAATTGTACGATCCGAATCTGTTTCTGTCGCCATTTCCCAACCGATACCCTCTTTATCCAGCACCTTTTGAACCAAAGGGCGGAACATGCAGTGACGGCTAAACCCAAGCTTCAGAGGACGTTGACGCCAGACAGTGCCACCTTCGGCACCCGTCCAACTCAAGCGTGCACGGCTGAGCGTCTCGCCTTGTGGCATCAGGCCTTCTTCAGTCGTTAAGATGATATCAAATTCGCCGCGCGACAAACCTTCTTGAAGCTCACGAGTGAACGATGCGCGTAGATTGACGACGACATTGGGGAACTGCGAACGGAATTGCTGCAAAACCTTTGAAACAACGGGATAGACGATGTCATGCGGCACCCCGAGCGAAATTTCACCAGCAACACCCGTGTCCGTCAGCTTTGCAATGATCTCATCATTTAGCCCTACCATTTGACGCGCATAGGTCAGCAGCTGTTCGCCTGACGGGCTAAGCACAACCTGCCGCCCAGAACGTTCGAGAAGCTTGAGGTCCAAGCTTTCCTCAAGGCGTTTGATTTGCATAGAGACCGCAGATTGCGTGAGGTTCAAAAGTCCTGCAGCGCGCGTAACGCCACCAGTTTCAGCAATCGCGACGAAAGAACGAAGGGCGGTTAAATCCAGGTTTCTCATAATACATCAACATCCGTGATATGTGAGGTCAAAACTATTCGTTTTTAATGTGAACCATGAAATGGCACATACATCAACAGAAAGAATACATCGCAACCAACCCATCACCAAAAACGAGGTTTTCAAATGTCACAGTCACACACACACGCTTCACACCCTTCCTTGATCATCTGCGCACCTGCGGCGTCTAGCACAACACTCCTGCAGCGGATCAAATCAGCAATCGCCATCGCACGTTCGCGCCGCGCTCTTGCAAGACTAGACGCCGATGGCCTTGCCGATGTTGGCCTGACCCGTGAACAAGCACAAATCGAAGCGAACCGCTCTGTTTGGGATGCTCCGTCACATTGGGCTGGTTAATCAAAGACATCACAATCAGAGAGCGTGAAGCTATCCCTTAAAAAGCGTCCGATTTTCGGGCGCTTTTCCTGTTTAAGGGCTTGAAAAAGTTGCCCATGACACCAATATTCGTTCCAAGACCGCCAAAACGGCGGATCAACAACTATTGGAGAATATTCATGGCTGAATATGGTACAATTCGCAGCGGCGTAGGATCGGCGGGCGCGAATATCGATGCGGGCCTCCGCGCGCACATGAACAAAGTCTACGGCACAATGTCCGTTGGCATGTTCATCACATTTCTTGCAGCATGGGCCATCGCTGGCCTTGCAGTGACGACAGACCCGTCTCAAGCGGTCGCGCAAATCGGCGCTGATAAGTATCTGACGTCACTCGGCTCCGCGCTTTATCTGTCCCCGCTTAAATGGGTTGTGATGTTTGCACCGCTCGCTTTTGTCTTTGGCTTTGGCGCGATGATCAACAAAATGTCCGCAGCGACTGCACAAACAATGTTCTATGTGTTTGCAGCGGTGATGGGCGTGTCCATCAGCTCGATCTTCTTGGTCTTCACAGGCTACTCGATCATGCAGATTTTCTTGATCACATCCATCGCATTCGCTGGCCTGTCCCTGTACGGCTACACCACGAAGAAAGATATCTCCGGTTGGGGTAGCTTCCTCATCATGGGTGTTATCGGCCTGATCGTTGCGTCTATCGTAAACATTTGGCTCGCGTCCCCTGCGATCATGTTCGCAATTTCTGCGATTGGTGTTTTGGTCTTCGCTGGCCTCACAGCCTACGACACACAGCGCATCAAAACAGAATACGTTGCACACGCACACCACGGTGACACGGAGTGGCTTGGTAAGTCCGCGATCATGGGCGCGTTGAGCCTGTATCTGAACTTCATCAACATGTTCATGATGCTTCTACAGCTCTTCGGTAGCCGCGAATAACAAGCGCTACAAAATTAGCCAAAATCGGCCCGCTGGACGCTTTGTTCAGCGGGCTTTTTTATTTCGATACCTAAATCTACAACCCTGATTTGCGCGAATCCCCAAACTGACACATCTTGATTACACAAAGGCTTTAGTTCGCCTCCTAACCAACTGTTTCAGTCATAAGGAAGAACAGCATGTCGCTCTCATTAAACCGCCGTCATTTTCTAGCAGGTACAGCAGGGCTTATTGCCATGCACCCTTTCTCGCTTTCGGCTGCAGCGAACCAAGCGCACCTTCGCTTGATGGAAACCACGGATTTGCATGTCCATGTTTTTCCCTATGATTACTACGCCGACAAACCTCGCGACACCGTAGGTCTTTCGCGCACCGCGTCCCTTATTCAAGACGTGCGCGCGGAGTCGACAAACTCCCTGCTTCTGGACAACGGAGATTTCCTGCAAGGTAACCCGATGGGTGATTACATCGCCTATGAACGCGGTATGAAAGACGGTGACAGTCACCCTGTGATCACCGCAATGAACACGCTGGGTTTTGATGCGTCTACGCTGGGCAACCATGAATTTAACTACGGCATTTCGTTCTTGATGAAGTCCCTTTACGGCGCCGAGTTCCCTGTCGTGTCTGCCAATGTCATCAAACAGATGGGCGTCGCCCCGACCGCCGATGAAACACTGGTCAAACCCTATGTCATTCTGGACCGTGAGATCACAGATGGCAGCGGCGCAACCCATCCGATCAAGATCGGCATCATTGGCTTTGTGCCTCCACAAATCATGAATTGGGATCGAAAGCATTTGGAAGGCAACGTTCAGACCCGCGACATCGTTGAAACCGCC
>NZ_JBDWVM010000335.1:0-4266 GCF_039984035.1 Planktotalea sp.
GCCGCGCGCAAAGAAATCACGTCCTAAACGGTCCCGTGCCATAAGGCGCGCGGCCACGTCGCGCATCGCTTGCAATCGCTCAAGCTGGAACGCCAGATGCGCAGCCAATTCTTCGCCGCTTGGTCCCTCTTCGGTCGGATCTGGGGGAAGCAAAAGGCGCGATTTCAAAAAGGCGAGCCACGCCGCCATGACCAGATAGTCCGCAGCGAGTTCCAAACGCAGCTCTTTCGCGCGCTCTACAAACAACAGGTATTGTTGCGCCAATTGCAGCACCGAGATTTTGCGCAGATCAACCTTTTGGGTCCGCGACAGCGTCAGTAAAACATCGAGCGGACCTTCGTAGCCATCCACATCAATGATGAGCGCTTCTGCGGCCATGCGTTCTTCGACGGATAAGCGGTTTTGCCCATCCGTGATCCAATCGCCAGTCGATTCAGTCGTGTCAGGCGCCATTCACCGTCCCATTCAGAAGCGCTTCACGCTGCGCTTGCAGATGGGAAATGTCAACAGGATCAGGGGTACGGCGGCAGGCAAGCGTTGCCTCTGCGCGTCTTTCGGCCTGTTCGCTCATCGCGCCAGCCGCATTTGCAACATCTTCCATTTCGCTCAGCGTGCCATTGCAATGCAAAATCACATCGCAACCCGCATCCAAAGACAGACGCGATAATTCGCTCAACGTCCCTGTCAAAGCCTTCATCGAAATATCATCGGTCATCACAAGACCATCAAAGCCCATATCCTCGCGGATCAGCCCCATCATTTTCGGTGACAAGGTTGCTGGGCGATCATCAAAGGCAGTGTAGGTGATATGCGCGGTCATCCCCATCGGGATATCGTTCAGCGCAGCAAAGGCCGCAAAATCATTCTGCCGCAGGACTTCGCCATTGGTCTCAACCACAGGCAAATCCAAATGACTATCCGTGACTGCGCGCCCATGGCCCGGAATATGCTTCAAAATGGGTAGAACACCACCATCCAAAAGACCACCGGCAACGGCCTGCCCTACTTTGACAACCGTTTGTAAGTTATTGCCATAGCATCTGTTTTTCAAAAATTCATGGGTTTCATCGGTTGCGATATCAACCATAGGCGCGCAATTGGCATCGATGCCAAGCGCCATAAGTTCCGCGGCTATAATACGGTAGCGCAGGTACATCGCGCGCGGCGCATTTGCGCCAAATTGGACGACATCATCAAGTGGCGGCAACCATTGCGTTGCGAGCGGCGGTCGCAAACGTTGCACCCGCCCCCCTTCTTGATCGATCAAGATCGGCGCATCGCGCCCGACGGCATCGCGCAGGCTATCGCACAGGGCTTGAATTTGCTCGCTGGTCTCAAGATTGCGATCAAAGACGATAAACCCAAATGGATCAGCCTCTTTGAAGAAGCTGATCTCACTGGCCGAAAGCTTGGTACTTTCGCAGCCAAATATAGTCGCGCCATACCCCATTATCGTGTGACGACAGGGATACAATCGGTGTTCTGAGCCGTCAAAGCAGAGCAGAAACGACGCGCATCTGCCAAGTCGCTAAAGCCCAAGGCACGCAAGCGATAGAAGGTACGCCCACCGCTTTCAGCACGCTGCACAACCCGTTGTTTTCCTTCCATATACTCACCAAATCGAGAGGAAAAGCGCGTCCATTCACTGCGCGCGACCTCGGCGCTTTCATAAGCGCCCAGTTGCACCAAACGGGTCCCTGCTGGAATGCTTGCAGGATCAACTTCTGAAACTGCAGAACTGACTGGCGCGGCAACGGTTGCAGCGCTCAAGGAGGCTGTACGAATTCCGGCTGGACGCACTTTCGGACGCACCGAAATCGCGACGCCCGGCACAGACGAAGAAATCGCTGTCGCGCTCAAGGTAAGCGTTGTGGGCGCTTGCGGCGTAGGCGCAGCGATCGGTTCAATACGGCTCGGCGCTTCTGCGATCGAGGTCTGAACCACCTCTTGGCGCACTTGGCCCTGTGTGGTCAAAGGCGTCGCACCCGCTGCAATTTGTGCCGCCAAGGCTTCGATAGAAGCCATTTTCGGATCAAGATCAGCGCTCGGCGCTTCGACCTGTGGTCGTGTCAGCGTGATAACTTCGGTCGGCTTTGGTTCGAATTTCGGTTGCGCTGCTGCCAGTTGATCGATCAACGGCGTATCTTCCTTGGACAGATCAATCGGCTCTGGCGCCAAAACGATACGATCCGATGGACCCGCTGTGCCACCCGCTGCTGCCACATCATTCACAGCCAGCCCTTGGTTGGAGGCTTGCGATCCACCTGGATTTTCAGGGCGCACGCGCATTTCGCCTTGCACGGCGCGCACCACAGGCACGCCAGCGACATCACGCGAAATAAGCTGGTAGCCCCAAACGCCAACGCCAATCAACAAGGCCAGCGAAAGACCTGCCCCCGTCAACGCGGCAACCGCCTTGACCGGATTACCCTTTGGCTGCTGCGGCGCTTCTGGCGCTGCAGGCTGCATGGGCGGCTGTTGATAGCCTTGGTACGCTTGATAAGATCCAGCCTGAGGCGCAAAGTTGCGCCCGTTTATTGGAAAATCTGCCATCTTGCCTCACATTTGTGCGGGCGATACGGTGCCGCCCAGCATCTTTTTGAACTGCTTCAGTCCGGTGTGAGAGATGTCATTTAACGCATTTCTTCAACCGGTTCGACGCCCAGAATAGACAGACCTGAGCAAATCACAACAGAGACGGCACGCGCGAGTGCGATTTTTGACACAGATGTGGCTTCTGAGTCGTCTTGGATGAAACGCAGCTCAGGAAGTTCGTTGCCACGGTTCCACAAAGCGTGAAATTCGCTTGCCAATTCATATAGATAGAAGGCAATGCGATGTGGCTCATTGGTCCGTGCGGCCAGTTCAACCAAACGTGGCCATTCTGCCAATTTCTTAGCGACGGCCAGCTCCGCCTCATGAGCAATCAACGCCAAATCTGGCGCGACGTTTACGTCAATGCCTGCGTCGCTCGCTTTGCGCAAAACGGAATGGACCCGCGCATTTGCGTATTGCACGTAAAAGACGGGGTTGTCTTTGGATTGCTCGAGCACCTTGTCAAAATCAAAGTCCAGCGGCGCATCGTTCTTACGCGTCAGCATATGGAACCGTGTCGCGCCGGGGCCAACCTGATCTACCACATCGCGCAAAGTCACAAAGGTCCCTGCCCGTTTGGACATTTTGAACGGCTCACCGTTCTTGAACAATTTCACCAGCTGCGTCAGCTTGATATCCAGCGGCACTTTGCCGTCAGACAGCGCAGACACCGCCGCTTTCATCCGCTTCACATAGCCGCCATGATCCGCGCCAAAAATATCGATCAACTGATCAAAGCCACGGCTTACCTTATCATAGTGATAGGCAATATCCGGCGCGAAGTAGGTCCATGCGCCATCGGATTTCATCACAGGGCGATCAACGTCATCCCCATGCTCCGTTGACTTAAACAACGTTTGCTCGCGCGGCTCCCAATCCTCAGGCTTCTTGCCCTTTGGTGGCTCAAGCACGCCCTCATAAATCAGGCCTTTGTCTTTCAGCTCGCCAATCGCGGCTTCAATCCGGCCCGTGCCATAAAGCGACTTTTCAGAGTAGAACACATCCATCTCGATCCCAAGGGATGCAAGGTCTTCGCGGATCAAGTCCATCATCTTTTCGGTAGAAAACTCGCGCACGTCCAGCAGCCAATCGGCTTCTGGCTTGCCCACATAGCTGTCGCCAACCTTATCCTTCAGCGCTTCCCCAACAGGGATCAGATAATCACCGGGGTATGTACCGTCCTCAAACGCCACCTCTTGGCCGTGGGCCTCAAGATACCGCAGATAGACAGAGCGCGCGAGAACATCGACCTGCGCGCCGCCATCGTTGATGTAGTATTCGCGCGTCACGTCATAGCCCGCGTAGTCCAGCAAGCTGGCAAGCGCATCGCCAAAGACCGCGCCACGGGTGTGGCCCACATGCAGCGGCCCGGTGGGGTTGGCCGAGACATATTCGACGTTCACCCGTTGACCGGCCCCGAGGATCGCGCGGCCAAAGTCGGTGCCTTGGCTGAGCACCTGCCGTGCCACGTTTTGCCAGACCGACGGCGCAAGGCGGAGGTTGATAAAACCCGGGCCGGCCACTTCGGCAGAGGTGATGCGCGGATTGAAAGCGCAGAGGTCGCAGGTCCGGGTTTCTTGAATATGCGGTTGTCTGCCTCCCTTTGGCAGGACGTCGTTGGTAAAGTGTTGGCGCAAGGCACTGAATTTGGCCGTTCTGACAAGGGCAAGG
>NZ_JBDWVM010000336.1:0-3812 GCF_039984035.1 Planktotalea sp.
GTGACATCCTGATTTTCTGCATCTCACAAGTTATTGCAGCTTTGAATGATGGGCGAGAGGTTAACCAAACGATACGTTTCAAGGCGTTTGACCTCCTTACCTCAACGAACAGAGGCACTGACGGGCGCGGTTATGAGCAGCTTAGAGCGGCATTTGAGCGGCTTTCTGGTACGCGCATTGCCACAAACATCACTACGGCAGACACGGAGGTCCTAGATGGTTTCGGACTGATCGACCGCTATCGTATCGTTCGTGAAACCCGCGATGGTCGGATGCAGGAAATTGAAGTCAAACTGTCGGATTGGGTATTCAATGCGATCAACGCTCGTGAAGTTCTCACGCTTAGCCGGAACTATTTCAGGCTTCGAAAGCCGCTGGAACGTCGCCTATACGAGATTGCGCGGAAGCACTGTGGGTATAAGCAGCGTTGGGCGATTGGTTTGACTAAGCTCAAGGACAAGTGCGGCTCATACTCCACAGATAAAGAGTTTAAACGCCTTATTTCTAAGATCGTTTCTGAAGATGTCGCTCACGACCATATACCAGACTACAGCCTTCGTCTTGAGGGCACTCAGGCGGTGTTTTATTCCCGTGGTTCGGTCCCCACCCCGCAAGAAGACGTATTCGAGGGGCGGCTTGAACCAGATGCGTATGATGCGGCGCGGGAAGCTGCGCCAGGCTGGGATACTCGGCATCTTGAGCATGAGTGGCGTCGGTGGTGCGGCAAAGAAGAGATTGAACCGAAACACCCGACTAAGCACTACATCAAGTTTTGTGAGAGCTGGTTTGAGAAAAGAGGTCGTCCATAGTTGGATATAAAACCGGTTATGGAAATGAATCAGGTGTTATATTTAATTCCGGTAACGGAAAAGATTTCGGTGTGGGAAAAATAACGGGTATTGAATTTAAATCCGGTTATGGATATGTTTCCGGTAGAAGGTATAAAGCAGGTTAGTTAAATGCCAGTCATCGTAATGGCGAGTCCCAAGGGTGGAGTTGGAAAGTCTACTTGCGCAGTTCTGCTGGCATCAGAGTTCGCTCGGATGGGTGCAGATGTGACTGCCTTGGATTGTGACCCGAACAAGTCCCTCACACGTTGGGCATCCCACGGACTGCCCAAGGGTGTCACACTTCACAGTGATGTGGGTCGATCTGAGATTGTGACGACAATCAAGAATGCGGACGGGGACGGTAAGATCGTGATCGTCGACCTTGAAGGCGTAGCTTCACAATTGGTCAGCCGTGCAATTTCACAGGCTGATCTGGTAATCGTGCCCATGCAGCCAACAGCGTTGGATGCTGAGATTGGATCGGAGGCTTTGGCGCTTGTGAGGGAAGAAGAAGAAGCTCTGGGCCGAACCATTAGGCACGCAGTAGTTCTGACAAAGACAAGTGCGGCGGTTAAGAGCCGGGTACAAAAGGAGCTTGAAAACCAATTGCGCGGGGCAGGGATTGACATAATCGAACCGTCCCTTGTGGCCCGCGCAGCGTTTTCTGAGCTTTTCGCCTATGGCGGCGATCTTACATCGATGTTGAACAATTCTGAGATTGTGACCGGGGGTAAGGTGGACAAGGCTATACTGAACGCCACGGCATTTACGGAGGCAGTGTATGAGCGGCTCAAATAGACTAGCAGGCCTCACGGCAAGGCCCAAAGATACAGGTCCAGCGGAAGTTCGTAAAATTGATGACGTGGGAGAGGCTCGCGGATTTGTAGATCGTACTCCGCGAAAGAAACCAGGTCGAAAACCAAGCCCACGAACCTATCAACTCCATCCCAAGGTTTTTCCGGGGGTAGGGGAAGCCATCTCTGCCGAAGCTGAGCGGCTAGGCATCACTCAAGGTCAGTTGATTGAGCTGATGTGGTCCCAATATCAAGAACCGCTCGAAGGGTAGGGGCCTGCCGACTTCGAGAATACCACACCGAGATTAACTATAGATACATTTGTTTCCGTTTTGTTCTTTTTGCAGGTCATGCTAGTGGAACGACAGATGCAAAGCAGACAGAAAGCAAAAGGGGCAAAAGATGACAACGAAAGCGCGTGCTAGAGCAAACCATATCGAGCAAACAGAAGACGCAGGTTCAGACTCAGAAATCGTACGGTCTAGCTACCATTCCAGCGCCAAGAATGTTGCAGGCATCCTAAAAGGTGACTCAGCGCAAGCTCTGTCCACACTGCCTGATGAAAGCTTCAATGTAGCAATTACCTCACCACCATACTTTTGGGTTCGCGACTATGGCTATGAAGGTCAGCTCGGTCATGAAGCGACTGTGGATGCCTATATTGAGGGACTTATGAAAGTCTTCGATGAGGTGAAGCGGACCCTTCATCCGGAGGGTGTGTTTTTCCTGAACATTGGGGATACCTTTTACTCAGGAAACGGCCAACCGCATGGTAGCGATCCTAAGTGCTCCTCCCGAAACTTCCTCCGAACTAAAGTTCGGCCAGTCGACGTTAGTGGCTGGGATATTCCGAAGAAAAGTATGATTGGGATACCGTGGAAAGTCGCATTTGCGATGCAAGAAAGAGGTTGGACGCTACGCAGTTCAATAATCTGGAATAGGTGCAATGCGTTTGTTGAACCAACCGCACGAGACCGCCCGCACAGGCAGTACGAATTTGTCTTCATGTTCTCGAAATCGCGTTTCTACAGCTTTGACCGCTCGAAGCTTGTCGAAGAAGATGTTTGGAACATCCCGATTGAGAGGAACCGTCGGGCGAAACACAATGCAGCATTTCCCTCAGAACTTGTCCGTCGATGCATTGAAGTCGGCAGCCCGCCAGGCGGGCATGTGCTCGACCCGTTTGTCGGAAGCGGCACGACCATCTTCACGGCCCTAGAACACAATCGCAACGTGGTTGGGGTCGATATGAGTGACGATTATTTGGACTACGTTGAAAGCACGCTAGAATCCGATGGACACTATCCCGTTGATTGGCAGGTAGTAGACAAAAAGATTGCCAAACCATCAGGTCTCTGGGATCAATGGGCAGGAAACAAAACAAACTTCCGAAAGCCTGGTCGAAAAAAGGGATAGATAAATTTGAAGTTTTTCGAAATCCAAACGATTAAGGCATCCATTGAAGAACTTCAAAAGTATAGCGCAAACTGGCTGATACCAGCATTTGTCTTTGCATCAAACGACGTCGGCACAGAAGAGCTTGTCGATATGTCCAAGAACCTTGGTACTGACCAGTTCTTGGACAACTTTTTTAACGGCGCACTAATCGATATCCCACCATTTGCGAGTGGAAATAATCTTCTGCGGCCTCGTTTGAAGGGTGTCACTTGGCATCGCGGCGACTTCGCAGATGACTACATGGTCCGTCAGGACACAAAGATGTGGGGCAATCTGTTTTCAAGTCGTGGATACCGCGAGATGCGTCAACGCGGAGAAGTTGAGGGGGAGAAGGCGACTGTTCGGCTAACCGACGCGTTTCAACCAGCATTTGAAAGCGCGATTCCATCATCCTTCGATTTTGAAGACTTTATGGTTTGGTTGTTCGCGTTTTCGGGTTTTCCAGACAACGTCTCTTCATGGCAGGAACTCCACGAACATCTGCTGAAAGATAAGTTGGGTTTGGAGGCCCTTAAAGCACCGTATATTGGTCGCTTCAAACTCAATCCCGATAAGGCCTGGCCTGCCACAATCCCTGATAGACCAACAAATGGTCAGTTCTTAGCGGAGCTTGCACCTCGCTTAGAGGCCTTTTTGGCTAACCCAACGCCAGCACAGGCTCCCAATGAACCAGCAAAGAAAAACCTGATCAGTCCGGATGACCCAATACTTTCAGTTGTAAGGAGTGCCA
>NZ_JBDWVM010000337.1:0-8837 GCF_039984035.1 Planktotalea sp.
GCATATTTACGATGCGATGCCTGCTGGGACCGTGCCGGATTTGTATGTTTTGCTGGGTGAAGAAGCGGTGAAAGACGCGTCTGACGAAAGCGGCGCGGGGGCTGTGCATGATGTTGTGATTTCGATCATGAGCACAGCGGATAGTTTTCTGACCCTCAAAGAAGCCGGCAATGCGATTTGGCAGGCGCTCGACAGCGCGCCTTTGGTTTTGACGCGCGGACGTGTCGTCGGGCTTTGGTTTTTGAACAGTTCAGCCAAGCGCAGCACTGCGGGGCTTCGCAAGATCGATCTGAAATTCAGAGCGCGCCTAGAGGCGTGATCTAGACATTAAGTTTCTCAAGAGAATGGAGTGAGCAATATGGGTGCGCAAAATGGTAAAGATCTACTGATTAAAGTGGATGTGAACGGCAGCAATACGTTTGAAACCCTGGCCGGGCTTCGTGCAACGCGTGTGAGCTTTAATGCTGAAACGGTGGATGTCACGAACCTGAGCAGCACGGGTGGCTGGCGTGAGTTGCTGGGCGGCGCGGGTGTGAAGACTGCGGCTTTGTCGGGGTCTGGGGTGTTCCGCGATGAAGCGACAGATGAGCGCGCGCGCCAGATCTTCTTTGACGGCGAAATCCCGAACTTTCAGGTGATCATTCCTGATTTTGGCATTGTGCAGGGCCCGTTCCAAATCAGCGCGATTGAATATGCCGGATCGCATAATGGCGAGGCGACCTATGAGCTGTCGATGGCCTCTGCGGGTGAGCTGACGTTCTCGGCGGATAGCTGATGGATAATCCCTGGAGCGGCGTTGTCTCTCTGGACGTCGATGGCACCAAGCGGGCGATGTCGCTGACGCTTGGGGCCTTGGCGGAACTTGAGACAACTTTGGGCGATGACACATTGGTGTCCTTGGTTGAACGCTTTGAAAGCGGCGCGTTTTCAAGCCGTGATGTGCTGACCTTGATTGTTGCAGGGCTACGCGGCGGGGGCTGGGATATCAGCGCGGCCGATTTGATAGCGGCAGACATCAAGGGCGGCCCTATGGCGGCTGCGAAAGCTGCGGCGCAGCTCTTAGCGCGAGCGTTCTTGATGCCGGAGGAGCGTCGGGGATGACCTTGGTCAATTGGCCTGAGTTGATGCGCGCAGGATTGGTGCAGTTGCGGTTGCAGCCCGCAGAATTCTGGGCGCTGACGCCTGCGGAATTGATGGTGATGTTGGGCCACGGCGCAGGCCAAGCACCGATGGGGCGCGCGCGGTTGAGTGATCTTTTGCGGGCATATCCTGATGCGCCTCAGGGCGTGGATGAAGAAAGGAATACCTCTAATGAGTGATTTTGAGAGTTCGAATCCGCTGGATGAACAGCTGACGTCTTTGGAGGAGAGTTTTGGCTCTGCTGCGGGGATGGCTGCGGGTTTTGATACGGAAATGAAGCGTATTCAAACGACGCTGCAAAGCACAGGTCAGGGCATTCAAAGCCTCGATGCGAGCTTGTCGCGTTCACTGCGCGGTGCCTTTGAGGGCGTTGTGTTTGATGGTCAGAAGTTGAGCGAAGCGTTGCGAGATGTGGGGCGCTCCATGGCGGATGCGGCGTTGAATGCGGCGATCAAACCTGTCGCCAATCATGTGTCCAGCGCGATCACGGGGGGCATGGATGCTTTGATGAGTGGCATTCTGCCTTTTGCAAATGGCGGTAGTTTCACACAGGGGCGCGTGACTGCCTTTGCCAATGGCGGCGTTGTGAATGGGCCGACAACCTTCCCGATGCGGGGTGGCATGGGGTTGATGGGTGAGGCTGGACCCGAGGCGATTATGCCGCTGACGCGCGGCGCCGATGGGCGCTTGGGCGTGCAGGCGCAAGGCGGGGGTAGCTCACAGGTGGTGATCAATATCTCAACGCCTGACGTTGAAGGCTTTCGCCGCTCGCAAAGCCAGATTGCCGGTCAGATGAGCCGCGCATTGGGGCGGGCACAACGCACACGCTGAATTTTTCAAAGAATGACGGAGGGCTAAATTATGCAACTTCACGAAGTTAGGTTTCCCGCGGCTTTGAGCTTTGGCTCGCTCGGCGGGCCGGAACGCCGCACGGATATTGTAACGCTGAGCAACGGTTATGAAGAGCGCAACACGCCGTGGTCGCATTCGCGTCGCCGCTATGATGCGGGCGTTGGGTTGCGCGCGATGGATGATGTGGATGAGGTCTTAAGCTTTTTCGAAGCGCGGCGCGGTCAGATGTTCGCGTTTCGCTGGAAAGACTGGTCCGATTTCAAGTCCTGCAAGCCGTCCGCGACGGTGGCCTATGAGGATCAGTTGATCGGAATAGGCGATGGTGTGACGAAGGAATTTCAACTGAGCAAAACCTATCGCTCTGGCGAGGCGAGCTATACGCGTGTCATTGCGAAGCCTGTCAGCGGCACCGTTAAAGTCGGCGTCGCGGGGGATCCGCAGCAAGAGGCGATACATTTCAACGTTGATACCGAGACCGGTTTGATCCTGTTTGAGCGTGCGCCTGATGAGGGTCGCGAGATTACTGCTGGTTTTGAGTTTGATGTGCCTGTGCGATTTGACACGGATCGAATTCACACCTCTGTCGCGAGCTTTCAAGCAGGCGAAGTGCCGAGCATTCCGGTCGTAGAGGTGCGGTTATGAGCGGCTTTACCGAGGAATTTCAGGCGCATCTTGATACAGGTGTGACCACCCTGTGCCGCGCTTGGAAGATCGAGCGGCGTGATGGTGTGAGCTTTGGCTTCACGGATCATGATTTGCCGTTGGAGTTTGAGGATTTGACGTTCAAACCTGATACGGGGCTTTCAGCGCTTGCGTTGCAGCAAACGACGGGTCTGGCTGTCGATAATACCGAAGCGATTGGGGCGTTGAGTGATGCGGCCATACGCGATGCGGATATCGATGCCGGTCGCTTTGATAGGGCTGAGGTGACGTCTTGGTTGGTCAATTGGGCTGATACAACCCAGCGTGTTTTGCAGTTTCGCGGCAATATTGGCGAAATTCGCCGTGCAGGCGGTGCGTTTCAGGCAGAACTGCGTGGGTTGACGGATATGTTGAACCGTCCTGTCGGGCGCGTATTTCAACGCCCCTGCGGTGCGGTTCTTGGGGACAAGGCCTGCGGCGTCGATGTGGGCGCAGTAGGATTTGTCGCGCAGCGCGTTCCTGTTGAGATCGATAACGCGCGGGTCTTTCGATTTTCCGATCTCGACAATTTTCCTGAAGATTGGTTCGAGCGCGGCCGCCTTGAGGTTCTGAGCGGTGATGCCAAGGGTTTGAGCGCGGCGATCAAAGTGGATCGTCAGGTAGATGATCTGCGCGAGATCACGCTTTGGGAGCCGCTTCGCGCTGACATTGTTGAGAGCGATGAGGTTCGTTTGACGGCTGGCTGTGACAAACGGTTTGAAACCTGTCGGTTGAAATTCTCCAACGCGATTAACTTTCGAGGGTTCCCTGACATTCCTGAAGAGGAATGGATGATGGTCTATCCGGCCAAAGCGCAATCGCGCGATGGGGGGAGCCGTCGATGAGCGCACTCAAGATGCCGTCAGAAACGGTTGTTGCAATCGCGCGGGAGTGGATTGGCACGCCCTATCGTCATCAGGCGTCGCGCTTGCATGCGGGAACGGATTGCTTGGGGTTGTTGCGCGGGATTTGGCGCACGCTCTATGGGGCTGAACCCGAAGCTGTGCCGCCGTATTCGCAAGATTGGGCAGAGCCGCAGGGCGATGAAGTCTTGCTGGGCGCTGCCTTGCGCCATTTGACCGTGCAAGACGGGGCTATAACGCCGGGCGATGTTTTGCTGTTCAGAATGCGCAAAGGCGCGATTGCCAAGCATGTCGGCATATGCGCGCAAACTGGCGATACCCCCACATTTATTCACGCATATAGCGGTCACGCGGTCGTCGAAAGCCCGCTTAGCTCGCCTTGGCAGCGCCGGATCGCGGCGCGCTTTAGTTTTCCTTTGGGAGTGTAATACATGGCTACGATCCTTCTTTCTGCCGCTGGTGCATCGCTTGGCGCTTCTGTTGGTGGTTCTGTGCTGGGGCTGTCTATGTCTGCGATTGGACGGTTTGCAGGCGCGATGGTGGGCAATGCGCTGGATCGGCGCACTGTGCGCACGGATCAGCATATTGTGGGCGGTGGTTCTGAGGTGGTGCAGACCGGCCAGATGAACCGGTTTCGCCTGACAGGTGCAGGGGAAGGACGCCCGATTGGGCAGGTTTTCGGCCGTATGCGTGTTTCTGGGCAAGTCATCTGGTCGAGCGAGTTTTTGGAGCGCCTTTATACCTCGACTTCGACGCAGGTGAGCACCCAAACGCAGGGCGCGCAAAGTGGTGGCAAGGGATCGACGACGACCCAAGTTGGCACAACGACTGTCACGAATTCCAATACAACTGTGTCGCAGAACTATGCTTACTCGATCAGCATTGCCGTTGCTCTGTGTGAGGGGGAGATTACCTCCGTTGGCCGCGTTTGGGCGGATGGGGTTGAAGTGAACCCGACCGACTTGAACATGCGAACCTATCTTGGATCAAATGACCAACTGGTTGATCCGAAGATTGAAGCTGTGGAAGGGGCAGGGCTGGCACCTGCCTATCGCGGTACGGCCTACGTGGTGTTTGAGAACCTGCAATTGGCGGACTTTGGCAATCGCGTGCCGCAGTTCACCTTTGAGGTTATTCGCGGTGCAACGGACGAGCTGCCTGAGGCTGCGAAGGATTTGACGCAAGCGGTGAAGGCGGTTGCCCTAATGCCGGGAACGGGTGAATTTGCCCTAGCAACGACGCCTGTGCATTACGACTTGGGTCTTGGTCAAAAGCAAAGCGTCAATGCCAATTCCCCGAGCTATCGGAGCGATTTTGAGACTTCGATCAAGTCCCTTGGCGAAGAGTTGCCCAATTGCGGTGCGGCGTCTCTGGTAGTCAGCTGGTTTGGCGATGATCTGCGGTGTGGTAGCTGTTCCATCAAACCCAAGGTTGAGCAGAAAGAGCTTGAAGGGGATCGGTTGCAATGGTCGGTGTCTGGGTTGGATCGGGCGGCGGTTGATTTGATCGGTCAGCAAGATGGTCGTGCGGTCTATGGTGGCACGCCCTCGGATAACTCGGTTTTGGAGGCGATTGCAGAGCTTAAAGAGGCTGGGCAATCCGTGATGTTCTACCCGTTCATTCTGATGGATCAATTGTCCGGGAATGGTTTGCCCGACCCATGGAGCGATGAGAGTGATCAACCTGTTCTGCCGTGGCGGGGACGCATTACCTGCTCGGTTGCGCCGCTGCGAGATGGCTCGCCCGATGGCACCAGCGCGGCGGACGTCGAGGTTGCAAATTTCTTTGGAACGGCGAGTGCATCTGACTTTTCCTATACCTCAAACGGCGTTAGCTATTCTGGCCCGAATGAATGGGGATTGCGCCGCTTTATTCTCCATAATGCAGCCCTTTGCGCCGCTGCGGGCGGTGTCGATGCCTTTTGTATCAGCTCCGAGATGCGTGGATTAACCCAAATCCGAGGCGAAGCGCATAGCTTTCCAGCCGTCGCGCAATTGATTGCCCTCACGATTGAGGTGCGCGCGATCTTGGGTCCGAACTGTAAGATCGGTTATGCTGCTGATTGGACGGAATATTTTGGCTATTCGCCGCAAGATGGATTTGGTCATCACTATTTCCATCTCGATCCGCTTTGGGCGCATGAAGAGATCGATTTCATCGGAATTGACAACTACATGCCGCTGTCTGATTGGCGCGATGGTGAAGTGCATGCGGATGTCGATTGGGGATCCATCTACGCGCTGGACTACCTGCAATCGAACATCGAAGGGGGCGAAGGGTTTGATTGGTATTATCATTCGGACGAGGCCCGCGCGGCACAAATCAGAACACCGATTGAAGATGGCGCTTATGATGAGCCATGGGTCTTTCGTTACAAAGACTTGCGCGGTTGGTGGGAAAATTTTCACTTCAATCGGATCGATGGCGTTCGCCAGAGCGAGGCAACAGATTGGAACCCGCAGTCGAAACCGTTTTGGTTCACTGAATATGGATGCGCTGCGGTAGATAAGGGCAGCAATCAGCCGAACAAGTTCTTGGATCCGAAATCATCAGAATCCAGCGTTCCGCATTACTCTAATGGGCAACGCGATGAGCTGATGCAAATGCAATATTTGCGGGCGATGACGGACTATTGGGAGAGCAAGGAACGCAATCCTACGTCCATTCACTATGATGCACCGATGCTCGATATGAGCCATGCCTATGTCTGGGCATGGGATGCGCGACCCTATCCGCATTTTCCAAACCGTTCGGACCTTTGGACGGATGGTGATAACTATTGGACGGGTCATTGGCTCAATGGTCGTTCAACATCGCGTTCGCTTGCCTCTGTCGTTGCGGAAATTTGCCTGCGTACAGGCGAAGAACGGTTTGACGTAAGTGGTCTATATGGCGTCGTGCGTGGCTATCAGATTGCTGACGTTTTGGAGGCGCGCAGCGCTTTGCAACCTTTGATGCTGCGGTATGGATTTGATGCGATTGAACGTGAAGGCGTTTTGCATTTCGTTATGCGAGACGGGCAGAAAGATGTTGAAATCGACATCGAACACCTTGCCGAGCATAGCGATATGGAAGGCACGCTAGAGGTGGTTCGAGGCTCGGATGCCGATCTGGCCGGACGTGTGCGGGCGAGTTTTGTGCAGGCGGATGCCGATTTTGACGTTGTGGTTGAAGAGACTGTTTTGCCAGAAGATGGCAGTCATGCGGTGTCCTCAACGGATATGCCTCTGATGATGACACGCGGTGAGGCGCGGCAGATGTTGGAGCGCTGGTTGAGCGAAGCGCGTGTGTCGCGTGAAGCGATCCGTTTGGCGCTGCCGCCCTCCAAGCTAAGCGTAAAAGCGGGCGATGTTATTCGATTGAGCGGCGCGCAAAACGACACGCAGTTTCGCGTGGACCGCGTTGAGCAAGGAGAAAGCCAGCTGCTGGAAGCGGTTCGGATTGAACCCAACGTCTATCGCCCTGCGCCTTACGGGGATGAGGCCAATGCGATGCGTCCCTTTGTATCTGCTTTGCCAGTTTTGCCTTACTTTATGGATTTGCCCTTGATGACCGGATACGAGGCGCCAGAGGCCCCGCATATCGCGGCAACCGCTTCGCCATGGCCGAACGCTGTTGCGGTGTACGATGCGCCAACGGATGCGGACTATGGGTTTAACACCTATCTGCTGGGCCGTTCGGTCATTGGGGTCACGGAAACGCCGCTCTTTGCAGGACAGCCGGGGGTTATTGATCGCGGTGCGCCGCTACGCGTACGTATTGCGAGCGATCAGCTCGAAAGCATTGCAGAAACGACGCTTTTGGCAGGCGGCAATTTGGCGGCGATTGGCGATGGCAGTGCAGGCAATTGGGAGATTTTCCAATTCCAAACGGCAGACCTCGTGGATATGGATACCTATGAGCTGAGCTTACGCCTGCGTGGTCAATGCGGAACAGATGGGTTGATGCCGGATTCCTGGCCGAGCGGATCGGTGTTTGTTCTGCTGAACGGTGTGCCGAACCAAATCTCTTTGCTGAGTTCGGATCGCGGCGTTGAACGTCACTACCGCATCGGTCCTGCACAACGCGGCTATGATGATCCCAGCTATGAACTGCGCATTGAGAGCTTTGAAGGCAACGGTATGCGCCCCTACGCGCCTGCGCATCTCAAGGCGATCTACGATGGGACTGATCTGAATGTGAGCTGGATCCGCCGAACGCGTCTGCAAGGTGATGAATGGGGCTGGGGCGATGTGCCACTGGGCGAAGATATAGAGCAATATTTGCTTCAGATTCTGGTCGGCGGCGTTGTGCAGCGCGAGGAGTTGTTGGACAGCCCAAGCTATACCTACACGCAAAGCGATAAAGTCTCTGACGGAGTTTCAGGCGCTTTTGAGGTCCGCGTTGCGCAGGTGTCGGAGCGTTTTGGTCCGGGTCTTTCGAGCAACGTGGTGCTTAGCAATTGATCATACACCCGCCCAATCTATCGGACGTTGTTCTGGCTACGCGATATCTCCTCGCGCAGCCAGACTCAGCTCAGCCTGAGCGGTGCCGCGAACTCATTGAACGTGTTCAGGAAGCTGCGCGCTATCAGGAGATAACGGGCAGGGCGCATGCGCGTTTGGGGGATGGTTCAATTGGGTCTTATGTTTTGCGCCTGCCGCTCGCGCCCATGCCTGCGCAATTGAATGAGGCGGCGTTTAAAGCGCTAAGCCTTGTTCTTGAACAGTTTTATGACACATCTTTTATCTCGAAGTAGCGTGACTTTTACGCATTCATCGCTCTCACCAATGTGATGTATCACGCCTTTGCATTTGTTCTGAAGTTGATAGGTGATATAGGATGAAAGCTCAGGATAAGGATATTGTCATGACGCAAGTGCCTAAACCCGTTCACCATGTCGATCCAGTTTGGGATCGTATCACACAAGAAGCGCATCGCGCGGTTGCTGATGAACCCGTCATGGGCGGGTGGTTGCATGCCTGTATTCTGAACCACGATTCATTGGACAAAGCGCTGTCTTATCGCTTTTCCGCCAAGGTGCATTCTAACGAGATGAGCCAAATCATCTTGCGCGATCTTGCCGATGAAGCTTATGCAGATGACCCATCGATCGTTGAAGCTGCGCGCGCAGACCTCATGGCGATTTTTGAGCGTGATCCGGCCTGCCATCGTTTGTTGCAACCGATCATGTTCTTCAAGGGATTTCAGGCGATTCAAGCCTATCGTCTTGCGCATTGGCTCTGGCGGACAGGGCGTGAGGATTTGTCTTACTTCGTTCAAATGCGTGTTTCAGAAATCTATGGGGTGGATATCCATCCC
>NZ_JBDWVM010000338.1:0-5605 GCF_039984035.1 Planktotalea sp.
TTCGCGGTCCATCTCAAGCGGCTCAGGCGACGCATGAGAATCGCGATGGGACAGGTTGAGAACGCCGTAAGTAATTCGCGAACTCGCGCCATCCGGGTGCAAGTCGAGCAATCTGACAGCGATTTGCCCCTGCGGCTTGTCGCAGGTCAGGGTCAACGTGACTTTAGGCGCGCCAACGATGTCCTTTGTTTCGTCTAATGGGGACGTTTTGAAGACCGCCGACATGGCATCATCGGCACGCTGATCATCGGGCAGTTCAGGACCAAGCCAGATCGCGCAATATTCGCCCGAATGTGCGCCACACGTCTGCGGCGAGGCAATCGTTTGGGTGAAGCGCTCTGGCGTACTCTGCAAACGATCCTCTGCGAAATGCCAAGTTTCCACAGGCAGGTTTGATGGTCCGTCCTCCATCGCGAGCCATTGACCGGGCCGCTCCGTGTACCACGCTTTTGGCGGTAAAGACTCCATCAAATAGGGACGATAGGCTGGATCATTCTCGACACCAGTCTCTTCGCCTTTCAGCCAATGATCCCACCAGCGCAGTGCCTCTTGGAGAAAGCCGATACGTGGTTCTGGCACCGCAAAATGCGGGTACTTATGAACCCACGGACCAACAATGGCCTTTGCCGGCGCGTCCAGATTTTCGATCAGCTGCGCAGGCGCGTTCTTATACGCATCCCCCCAGCCACCAACGGCCAAGGTTGCGGCCTTGAGCGCTGAAAAATCTTCGCAAACGGATCCATGCTGCCAATAGCCATCCCGCGTTTGATGCTCTAACCAATGCGCCGCGAGGAACGGCTCATTCTCCAAACGATCCAGCCAAATCTCGCGCCAATCATCAGGCCGCAAGGCGGGGTCAGGCGCACGCGAAGAATAGGACCACATGGTCCCGCTCCACCCAAGGTTCTCATTCAGCAAACAGCCACCCTTGAAGTGAATGTCATCCGCGTAGCGATCTACGGTCGAGCAAAGCGTGATGATTGCCTTAAGCGGCTCAGGCTGAAGCGCGGCGACTTGCAGCGCGTTAAAGCCACCCCAACTGATGCCCATCATGCCAACATTGCCAGAGCACCAAGGCTGCTCCGCAAGCCAGTTGATCGTTTCAACCGCATCAGCGAGTTCTTGGGGGCTGTATTCGTCCTCCATCAACCCTTCGCTATCGCCATTGCCGCGCATGTCGACGCGGATACAAGCGTAGCCGCGTTTTGCGAAATAGGGATGGGTGAGGTTGTCCCGCGCAGTGGTGCCGTCGCGCTTACGATAGGGCAGGAATTCGAGGATCGCCGGTACAGGCGCTTCGCCTGCGTCTTCTGGAATCCAAGTGCGTGCGGAGAGACGGGTGCCATCGGACATATGTATCCCGAGATCAGGATTTTCGACGATGTTGCGGAGTATGTTTGAGCTCATGGCGCATCGTGCCAATGACACGCTATTTAAGTCAAGCGGACTTGATCTGAATGTGCGTGCTTTGCACGCGTTTGATGAGCCGCAAGCGGCAGATTGGGGCGCTGCCCCAAATCCCGAAGTTTATATGGAAAGATGAAACAGAAAGAGGGGGCCTTTAAGCGCCAGACGCAAGCATATCGCGAATTTTAACCGCCTTTTCAAAGTGGTCTAATTCGTGAACTTCAATCCACCATCGTGCCACGTCCATCAAGAGGGCAGGGTTGTCGTTCTTGTTTGCAAAGAACGCATAGAAGGACAGTCCGACCGTTGGGCCTTTTTTGTCAATTTTGGAATTGCAGATTGTGATGGCACGTGTGCGAAAATCAGGCGTCATGTGAGTCCTCAGACTTTAGGAAAGGAAACCTACAAAAGAAAAAGCCCGGCCACGAGGGCCGAGCTTCTTTAAGTCAGGTAACGCGTTTCGCTTAGTGCAGTTTTGCTGCAACTTCGCCGATTGCGTCGTCGATCAACGCAGTTGCGCTTTTCGCTGTCATTTGTTTCGCGATCACATCGTTTGCTGCTGCAATTGCAACGCCAACCGCTGTGTCACGCACCTCTTTGATGGCGCCTGCTTCTGCAGATGCGATTTGATCTGTCGCTGCCGCGAGGCGACGTGCGATGGATGCTTTGAGGTCTTCTTTTGCTTGATCCGCTGCAGTTGCTGCGTCTTTCTTCGCTGCTTCTACGATACGATCTGCTTGCTCTTGAACTTCTTTTTGCTTGCGCTCGTAAGAGGCAAGAAGCGCTTGAGCGTCTTCACGTAGGGCTTTGGCTTCATCGAGCTCGTCGCGGATACCTTCCGCGCGCTTGTCGAGAAGACCGCCGAGCAGTCCGGGCACCTTGAAGTAAAACAAGACGCCGATGAACAGCAAGAAGCCGAGTAGAACAACAAAGTCAGTGTTGCCCAAGGAAAAGAATGGGCCGGATGCAGCCAATGCTGGTTGCGCTGATACTGCCGCGAGGAGTGTAAGTGCTGTGATACGCATGATCTTACCCTTTCAAGCGAGCAGCGACAGCCGCGCTCACGTCTTTTGCAGTCGCTTTACCGCCCAGTGCAGAAACGATTTCTGCGGCAGTGTCTTTTGCAACTTCTTCAACACTCGCAAGAGCGCCTGCACGGATTTCACCGATTGCTTTTTCAGACTCAGCGGCTTTTGCAGCAATCTCTGCATCTGCTTTCGCAATTGCAACGTCGAGATCAGCTTGAATATCTGCTTTGGCGCTTGCCACGATGTTTTGTGCTTCTGCACGCGCATCTGACAGGGCCTTGTTGTAGGCATCTTCCGCTTCAACGGCTTTGGCTTTCAAAGCTTCTGCTGCGGCGATGTCATTGGTAATCGTTCCCTGACGCTCTGCCAGAACCGCGGCGATGCGAGGCAAAGCAATGCGGGACAGGACAAGAAAGATCACTACAAGAGTGAGAACGAGCCAGAAAATCTGGTTTGGAAACCATTCAAAGCACAGTTGCGGCATACCAATGGCTGAACCATGGGAATCCACACATGAGCTGACGGCACCTGTAGTTTCGGTAGCCATGTTTCGTCCTCCGTCGGAACTTTTCTCTACATCGGGCGGCTTAGGGTTAACAAAGCCGCCCGCGCGTAAGGATTAGATCGTTCGGCTTAGACTGCGAACATAAGCAGAAGGGAAACTAGGAATGCAAAGATGCCCAGTGCTTCTGCGAACGCGATGCCGATGAAGAGTGTTGCTGTCTGCGATGCAGCAGCGGATGGGTTGCGCAATGCGCCTGCCAAGAAGTTGCCAGCTACGTTACCAACACCGATAGCGGCTGCGCCGGAACCGATTGCTGCGAGGCCTGCGCCGATGTGTGCGAGATCGCCTTCCATAATAATTCTCCTTACGATTGGAAGTTAGATAGGTGTGTAAGGTGCGTGGTTGTCACGCACCCACATTAGTTAGTGAGACGGGTGCAATGCATCTTTCAGATAGACGCATGTCAGGATGGTAAAGACGTAGGCCTGAATGAAGGCTACGAGGACTTCGAGACCGTACATCGCAGTAATCGCGACAACGGAGATCGGGGAAATCGTTGCGATCGCAGCAAAGCCTGCGAAAACTTTGATAACCGCGTGACCCGCCATAACGTTGCCCGCCAAACGAATGGAGTGGCTAACGGGGCGCACGAAGTAAGAGATCAACTCGATAACGGCTAGGATCGGGCGCAGTGCCAGCGGCGCGCTTGCCACCCAGAACAGGCCAAGGAAACCAGCGCCGTTCTTAACGAAGCCAAGGATCGTGACTGTGAAGAACACTGCGAAGGCCAGAATAATCGTGACCGCGAAGTGGGACGTTGTTGTGAAGGACATCGGGATCAGGCCAAGGAAGTTGGCGAAAACGATGAACATGAACAGTGTCATAATGTATGGGAAGTACACGAGGCCATCTTTGCCCGTCACATCTTCGACCATCTTGTAAACAAAACCGTACGCCAATTCGCCGATGGACTGGCTGCGGTTCGGGATGATCGCGCGGCGGGATGTGCCGATGACCATCAGGCCAACCACACAAAGAACGGCCAATGCCAACCAAAGTGTAACGTTTGTCACCGTGTACCAGTGGATAGGACCGTTGCCAAAGAGCGGCTGAACGATGAATTGGTCCATCGGGTGAAATACAAGGCTGCTGCCTTCTGCTGCTTTGTCTGCCATCGTGTCAGCCCCTTTTTTCATCACTGGCCTGTTCGGCCACTTGTCTGTCCTGAATTTCTTGTGCAGTGCGCATCATCGTTTTGACGCCCGCTGCGAAACCCATAAATGTAAACAGCACCAGCATAATGGGCATCGTGCCAAACAGCACATCAAGCCCGTATCCGATGCCAAAGCCGATCCCAAGACCGGCAACTAGCTCTGTCACCATGCGCCAGCCCTGCTGGGCTTGCGAATAGTGTTCCTCTGACGCGGGACCGGACTCTAACGATGACTTTGCCTTGGCAATCCGCTCGTCCAATTGCTTGAGACGGTCTTGATTTTCAGGCTCGGTCAACGGTCCAAATCCCTCACTGAGGTTTAGGGCAGTGCTAAGGGGGAGGGGGCAATGAGTCAAGTCAATCAGCGCCATTTTTAAGGCGCTGAAATTGCTAACAAAAATCATAATTTTTGAGTCCTGTGACAGCCCGTCACAGCCAGTTTTGACGCCAAAAGTCCCTATCGCGATATTCAACCATTTGGTTGACGATTACCCCAATTGCGCGTTTATGGCCCTATGAGCGATCCTCTTGATATCACCTTCGCGGCCCTCGCCGATCCCACGCGCCGCGCGATCCTGTCGATGCTACTGGAGGACGACATGGCCGTAACGGATGTGGCCGAACCATTCGAAATGTCACTGGCCGCAATTTCCAAACACTTGGGCATCCTGACCAAGGCCAAGCTCATCTCCCAAGAAAAACGCGGTCGCGTGAAATGGTGCAAAATAGAACCCGACGCTTTGAAAGCCGCATCGGTCTGGATGCAAAGTTTCGGCCAATTCGAAGAACTCGACATGGACGCCTTCGAGCGGTTCTTGGAAGGTGAGTTGGAAGCCTGATGCTTCCGCACGTTTCTGCATGTTGCGCGCACAAGAAAACCATTTTCATCGACGAAGCCTTACCAGTAAAAAACAAAGAAATCCAAAGATGCCATGTTGCCCGCTGCAAACTTAGGCTAGGTGCATTTGGAGATGTATTCCGATCTGCATACACCAACCAAGAAAGCCTGAAATGTCCCTGTCCGAACCTCGTATGAAGATCGTGCTCGTTACGCCCGAAATCCCTTGGAACACTGGCGCGATCGGGCGGACTTGTGTTGCCCTAAATCTGGAACTGATCCTGATCAGACCCCTTGGCTTTTCGCTTGATGAAAAATCAGTGCGCCGTGCGGGAACCGACTATTGGAAGCATGTAGAACTGACCGAATATGACGATTGGGACAGCTTCATCGAGAAACGCAAGCCAGCGCATGATAGGCTCTATTTCTTTGAAGAACACGGCGTGCAAAGCTTATACGCCCCAGTTTATCATCCAGATGGTTACTTGGTGTTTGGATGTGAATCCAAAGGATTGTCGCCGGAAATACTGGAAGGCATGCAAGATCGCACATTCAGCCTACCGATGCTCAGCCCAAAAGTTCGCTCCTTAAATCTCGCAAACGTGGCAACCGCC
>NZ_JBDWVM010000339.1:0-4697 GCF_039984035.1 Planktotalea sp.
CTCGACCACATTAGGTAGTCAGCGAGTCTTTTTGCCAGACAAAGATTCTAAAACGCTTTTGCGGCCGAAGGCTTTTCTAAGTTCGGGTTTGTGAAATTCTGCCAGAGCTTTCAGTCGCGCTTGTTCCATCCCAATGGCCCGCCCATTCTGATTGACCCACGTTTGCCAAAGGACATCGCCATTATGCCAAAGCGCAGGGTGCGGCTCTGAGAGGTCGTCCATCGCTTGTTCATTCATCGCGTTTAGCCTCTGACGCCGTTCCACCAACTTCGCTTCCGCCTCCCACAAGGCAGACAACTTAGCGAGCTCTTTGTCGTAAGCCAGTTGTGCCAATTCAGCCAACTGCGCCCACTTATTATTCGCTTGAGCCACGCTTGTTCCCTTTCAAGGTTTCGGCAAATCGGATCGCCACCGCCACCGCAGCATAATGCTCAGGTTTGATTTCCATACCGATCTCCACGACAGCATGAAGCGCGCGCGCTGTTGGAGGGTCTGAATGAATGGGTACATTTGCTTCCGTTGCGATTGCTCTGATGCGCATCGCGATTTCATCAACACCTTTTGCAACGCAGACTGGCGCGCTAGATCGACCACCTTCCCATTTAAGCGCAACTGCATAGTGCGTGGGGTTTACGATGATGACGTCAGCCTTTGGGACATCCGCTACCATTTGATTGAGTGCTATTTCTTGTGCACGCGAACGACGCGCTTGCTTGAGATGTGGGTCGCCTTCGCTATCCTTAATCTCGTCTCTCATTTCTTTATGAGACATTCGGTTCTTACGCTGGTGTTCAAATGCTTGCCATCCAAAGTCAATGACAGCGATGACAGCGGCTACAAGAACAGCCAGACTCAAGAACGATCTCATAAGATCGAAGAGCAATAGAAGAGCGCCCCGATCCGTTCCCGCAGAGGCGCCCACAATCGCATCAAAATTCGCCCGCAAGAACAAGGTGAGGCATAGAGAGTACACCAGCAATTTGACAAAGCTCTTGGCGAACTCAAACAATCCATTGCGACCGAACTTATTTCCAGCGTTTTTCAGAATTGAAACACGAGATAGTTTTGGCTGCACCTTGCTTGGTGTGAAGAGCAATGCACGCTGTGCAAGCAACACGACCACTATCAGTGAAGCCGGGATCAACGCGGCGAGACCGACGAACTGCGCTCCACTCAAAAGCAGAGGGGCGAAGTATCCGTTGCTAAAGGTGAGCGCGTTATCCAGTTCGAAGGCTCGCATCAACGAAAGCTGAAGGCTTGTGCCCAAATTCGACGCGACCGCGCTACCCATCATTATCAAGAAAAGCCATATGCCAAAATAAGACAGAGCAACATTGACGTCGTTCGATCGAGCAACTTCACCCTTCTTTCGCGCATCATCGAGCTTTTTCTGAGTGGGTTCATGACTCTTTTCTGATGAATCGTCCTGACCCGACATTATCCGACCACGCCAGTATTGACGAAGCGAAACAGTGCGTCGGCCCATTTGCTCAGCATCAAAGGAATTGCGATTGCGAACAGGAACAATGCCCCCGCCGTGATAACCGGCGCGCCGACGAATGCGACCATCAACTGCGGCATTGCTCGGTTAATGACCCCGAGCGTCAGGTTATAAAGCAATGACAAAATGAAAAAGGGCGCAGCCAGTGTGAATGCGAGACGAAAGCCCCATGCAATCTGGGCAACGCCGGCCTCTACTATGTTCGCTGTGTCCGGTAGATTGCCGACAGGAAACAGCTCATAAGACCCGATCAGATATCCAGCGGCGCTCACGTGTAGCCCAAGCGTTAATGCTAAAGTCATGCCCGCCATTGTTATTACATGTCCCATCGCAGGCAACGGTTCGACGCCTGCGGACCCTAGGATCTGTGACAACGATGTTGATTGCGCAGCAATTGAACCAGCCGTTTGCAAACAAAACACAAAAACACGAAGCAAAAGACCGAACCACAGCCCTATCCCTATCTCTGATAGAATTGTCGCGAAAATGCGGCTTCCTTGAATTGCTCTTGTCTCGAACTCAGGCAGGATTGGAAAAATGACCAGACTTAACCCAATGGATAGGGCCAGTTTTACACGCGCCGGTACGGAAGCTTCTCCCAGCGCAGGCAACAACGCGATCAACGCCGCAACGCGAAACATCACGGTCAAGAAACTCAGCGCTATTGGCTGCCAGATTTCAGGAACGAGAGTGTTCACGCGGCAGCGACGCCAACTATAGAGGGTGTCGCCTCTGTTCCAATTTCTTCAAACGATAAAACAGGCGCCGTAATCCCTCTGGCAGAAATGATGGTGTTCAGGAACCTGCGCCGTTGTCGGGACGTTACGATCGCTGGCATGACACCGCGTTCAGACTGCTCGGACACTTGGTCGCTCACCGAAGTGACGAGCTTGCTAAATTCCTCGGGTGGTAAAGCAATGTTTGCGACACCATGTTCTGCGTCCAGTTGATACGTGTTGAAGGTTTGCTCCCATTCTGGTGCCAGCTGAATTAGCGGAATGGTTCCATCTGCCCGCTTCAATCCCGACACCAATTGAAAGCCCAGCGCTTGTCGTACGAATTCGCAAGTCGCTTCAGCGCTCGTGTGGATCGGACGAGCCTTGGCGATTGTCTCAACAATTACTGGCAGGTTCCGTATTGAGACTTGCTCAGCCAAAAGAAGCCTGAGGACAGAATGTAGTACATCGAGCGGCACCTTATCTGGGACAAGTTCGTCCAACAAACGGCGGTTTGCGGCAGCTCGTTTTGGATCAGTTACATTTACCATTTCATCAAGCAAACGTTGAAGCGATTTAAACGTCAGTAAACGGCTCAAGTTCTTGCGTAGACACTCCAACAAATGCGTCGCAAGTATTTCGCAAGGGGACACTACGGTTTGCCCAGCAAAAACCGCCTTTTCCTGCGCATCCTGATCGATCCATATTGCCGGAGCGCCATAAACTGGTTCTTCAACTAAATCTTTTTGATTTTGTGCTGCAGAGTCATCTACCAAAGCCAACAGTCTGTTTGGCTGCAAGCTGCCTGTTTCCTGCTCAACGCCTTGAATCTTAATTCTATAGCTCCCAGCGGAAAGCCCATGATCATCCGTCAGGCGAATTTCAGGCATGACAAGGCCAAATTCCTGAGCAACATGCGTACGCATATTGCGAATGCGTGCATCTAACCCCGTCCCCGGATCCAGCACCATTTCAACCAAATCAGGTGCAAATTGAACGTGGATGTCATCGAGGTCCAGAATATCCGCCATCGTTTCCTCAACGGGATCATTACTTTGCTCGACAGGTACATCATTGGAGTGATCTAGCTGCTTTAATCCTCTTTGATACATATGCCAGGCAAAACCAATCAAGATTCCACCGCCCAAAACAAATGGGACAAATGGCAAACCGGGAACCAAAGCAAACAAAACCATTAGCAAGCCAACAGTCAAAAGAGCAGCAGGATGACGCCCTAATTGCTTGAAAAGCGTAATATCGGTGGCGCCAATAGCACCTCCGCGCGCGAGCAATAGCGCCGCTGAGATCGATATAATGACTGCGGGTATTTGAGTGACCAACCCATCACCGACCGTAAGGATCGCATAGGTTTCAAAAGCTTGAAGAACAGGCATGCCTTGGACCGCAATCCCCATAATCAAACCCATTACAAAATTGAGTAAAGTTATCAGAAGACCCGCAACTGCGTCACCTTTCACAAACTTAGAGGCACCATCAAGCGAGCCAAAAAAGGTCGTTTCGAGCTGATCACGTTCACGGCGCGCCTTCGCTTCTGCATGATCAATCGCGCCAGATGACATATCGCTATCAATCGCCAACTGCTTTCCGGGCATCGCATCAAGTGCAAATCGCGCCCCGACTTCAGCCATTCGGGTCGCACCTTTCGTGATGACCATGAAGTTCACAATCATGAGAACTCCAAAAACAACGAGCCCCAAAAACACGCTGCCGCCCATCACAAAATCAGCAAAACCTTCAATAACTCCGCCAGCAGCGCCAGTACCAGTGTGGCCCTGACCGATAATCAATTTTGTTGATGACACATTCAGCGAAAGCCTCAACATCAATGACGCGAGCAAGACGGTCGGGAATGACGAGAAATCAAGAGGACGTTCGACAAACAAGGTGATCGTAAAAATCAGGATTGCGAGCCCAAATGAGATCGCAAGCCCCATGTCTAGAATGAAGGCAGGCATCGGCAAAATCATCATAACGATCACAGCCATCAAAGCCAAAGCCAGCAAAATTGTTGGATTGAAGCTTATCCTGATCATTGTGACGCTTCCGGCATAAGAGAGCCTAGTCGCGCTCGGCTCGCTCGATTAACCAATAAAGGGTACGAATTAGTTCTTTTGACTTGAGTTTGCGCGTTGGCGGACATCGCAATTTGCAGCGGTTCAGGATCGTCATCATAGTGAACCAAAAACCTCGCTTTGTAGGCTTTTGCATGTTCTTCCGTACGAGAGTGATATGCACCCGCAGCCTCGGTCCAATCACCAAACTCTGCATATAGAGCCTTCAAAAACTTGGCCGCATAAAGAGCGTTCTCCTTTGGAGATATCATTTGGTCGAGGCTCACAAATTCTGCGCCATGCCAACGATAGTTAAGCTGGAAGCACCCGAGATCGAAGGAGCGTTCTCCTTTGGCGATAAGTTCGAGCGCTGTTTCGAGCAATTCTCCCTCGCTCGATAACCAACTT
>NZ_JBDWVM010000340.1:0-14854 GCF_039984035.1 Planktotalea sp.
CAAGGCAGGCTTAGGCAAATCGAACAGACCCAAACCATCTTGATAAATGAGGCGTTCTCGTTCGATCCAAACATGCCAATGTTGGCCATAAACCATCAGCGGTGCACCCAAACGATTGGCGCGCGCCTCGATCACTTCAAGCGCTTCATCCGCTTGCGGACCAACGACACAAGGCACACCGCGTTTGATGATACCCGCTTTTTCGGCCGCAATTTCCGGGAGCGTTTCGCCCAAGAATTGCTGATGATCGATGGAGACTGGCGTAATGACCGTCACCGCAGGTTGATCAACGACATTCGTTGCATCCAACCGACCACCAAGACCAACCTCGAGCAGCGTAAAATCCGCCGCTTTGCGCGAAAACGCCAAAAGAGCAGCGCATGTAGTGATTTCGAAATAGGTAATACTCTCGCCGCCATTGGCTGCGTAGCATTCATCAAGAACCTCAGTGAGGTACTCTTCTGAAATCAGTTCCCCCGCGAGACGAATACGTTCGTGAAACCGTGCAAGATGCGGTGAAGTGTAGGCATGGGCCGTTTTCCCGCCCCCTTCAATCCCCGCGCGCAGCATGGCTTGCGTGCTGCCCTTGCCGTTTGTTCCCGCGATATGAACAACGCGTGGCAATTTTTTCTCTGGATTGTCCAAAGCAGCAAGCAAACGCTCAACCCGATCAAGGACCAGATCCATGACCTTAGGATGAAGCGCCATCATTCGTTCTAGAATGACGTCGGACTTTACTGCGTTCACGCCTTCGCGTCCGCTTCTACCTGAGCCACAGGAAGTTCTGGATGCTCAGATGGCTTAGGCAAATCCCCCATCACGGGAGGCGGCATTTGCATCAACATACGAATGATAGAGACCAGCTCTTCTTTCATCTCGGTGCGCGGCGTCACGCGATCCAGCATGCCATGCTCGAGCAGATATTCAGCGCGCTGAAACCCTTCAGGAAGCTTCTCGCCAATCGTTTGCTGGATCACACGTTGTCCTGCAAAACCGATCAAAGCATTAGGTTCCGCGATCTGAACATCGCCAAGCATCGCATAGGAGGCCGTCACACCACCCGTCGTTGGGTGCGTTAGGACTACGATGTAAGGTAGGCCAGCTTCTTTCAGCATTTGCACCGCAACCGTAGAGCGCGGCATTTGCATCAGGCTCAAAATACCCTCTTGCATACGCGCGCCACCCGCCGCGGAAAACAGCACCAATGGCTTGCCAACTTCAATCGCACGTTCAGCGGCGGCGACAATCGCGTTACCGACATACATCCCCATAGATCCGCCCATGAAGGAAAAGTCCTGACAGGCCGCGATAATAGGTGTGCGTCCGATTTCGCCTTCCGCCACCAACATCGCATCTTTTTCACCCGTCTTCTTTTGGGCTGCCTTCATGCGTTCTGGGTATTTCTTTTGATCACGAAACTGCAAAGGATCGGTGATGGGTTCTGGCACGTCGATTTCTGTGAAAACGCCGCCATCAAACAAGGCTTCAAACCGATCGCGCGCTGTGATCGCCATGTGATGCCCACATGAAGTACATACGTTCAAGTTGCCACTTAGCTCACGGTGAAACAGCATCGTGCCGCATTCATCGCATTTTGACCAAAGGTTTTCAGGCGTCTCACGACGAGAGAAAATCGAATTGATACGTGGGCGAACGTAATTGCTGATCCAGTTCATTGCAGAGCCTTTTCGCGTTAATCTTTAGTGCCAGATAAAGTGCCTCGGCGTTAATTGCAATCAACGCCTGAGCGCAAGACGCGCGGCAAGCCAACAGACCAGCATAATTGCAAAGTCGAAAGGCAACATCGCACGCAATTCCGCCTCATCCGCGGCAGAAAACGGATATTGATAAAGCGCAAGACCAGACATTTCGCCTTGGGGTGCGATCAACAACAGAGCAGAGATATTCGTAACGAAGTGCAGCGCAATCGCAGGGCCAAGCGTACCAGAACGCGCCGTTAAATCCGCCGCAATAAGCCCGAAAACACCCGCCCAAATCACAACGAGCCATGCATTGCCCCCATAGCTGCCTGGAGCATAGTGCGCGAGGCCAAACAGCGCCGAAGGGATCAACATCCAAACTTGCGGGCTGTTAAATCTCGCAGCAAGCTGTTGTTGCATATATCCGCGGAACAACACTTCTTCTGCGCTGGTCTGGATGAACAGAGCAATCAAAGCTGGCGTCAAAAGCGCGAGCCAATGCCCAAATTCCAAACCTCTGATCAGAGGCGGATCGCTTTGATAGGGCGGCAAGACCAGCAGCGCCAACATCAACAAAAGCAATGCCACAAAGACGAATTTGGCCTGCATCCATGCAATCGTCGGTGATCCGAGCAGCGTTTCAGGCCGACGTTTGTGCATCGTCAAAGTTACCGTCGCGACTGCAAGCCAGACCAAGCCAAAAGAATAAAGCAGCAAAAGCACACTTTGCGGCAGCACAAGCGTCGTGAAATCATTTGCGAGCGCGAGATAGTCCTCTTCGCTCAGCCCATAGGACAACAATTCCCAAATCAGCGGCCCACCGATCCAAACAATTGCCACAACAAGGCAAAGCCCAAGCACTAAGCGCCACACCTCGGATTTCTCACGAGCAGGCGCAACAAAACGTTCGTGCGCAGTGTAATCAAAAGAGAGGAGCGTTTTGAGCATATCCCTATTTAGGCATGCAGTTCTCTAGGCGCTAGGGGCGATTGTCCCTTTAGAGGCCGCAAGTCGCATGACCTGCCAATAGCTTTGCCCAATTTGCATCTTATCTTGATGTCCCCGCTCCAACATCAGCGCGTGCAATTTGGGTAAACGATGACATGGAACATGCATTAGCAAGTGATGTTCGAGATGATAGTTCACGTAGTAAGGCGCGAGGATGAGGCGCATCAATGGCCCCGCCTTGGTCGTGCGCACATTGCGTAGCGGATCATCGGATTTCTCGACTACGCCGTGCTCCGCGATATTACGAATGCGCAGAACCAGTTGATACCACGTCAACAAGGGCAGCGCCCAAAACGCAAACCACCACCACCACGCTCCGAAAGCCCACATCGCTACGAATAGCACCGCATTCGCAATCGCGGCGCGCCCCAAGGCAGAGCCTGCAAAAGCTTGCGCCAATTCCTCAGTGCTCGGCTCTTCTTCCACTTCGCCTGCCATTTTGAAAGCAAACATGATCTGTTGGCTGCGCTGGCGATACCCCGTTTGCCCTGTGATATCGCGGATCAATTTGCGCTTCATTGAGGCTTTGGTCGTTGGGAATGGCGCAGAGAGCACCAGATCGGGATCATTTTCCGTCTGCGTGTAGCGATGATGTTTCAAATGATAAGAACGATATTCCTTCATATCCGCCAAAAGCGGGCGCCCGCAGAGCCATTCGCCAACAAACTCGTTGATCGCCTTTGTCTTGAACAACGCCGCGTGGGCGGTTTCGTGCATCAAGATGGCAAGGCCAAGCTGACGCGAACCAATCAAGATCACCGCGAGGAAGAAGGTCAGTACATTCGGCATATAAGCAAACAACGCCAAGGCCAGAATGATCACGCCCCAACAATGGGCAATCAACCAATACCCCCACGCGTCTGAGCGCGCAGCAAGTGGGCGAATTTCTTCAGAGGTGAAAAAGCTCTTTCCAGGTGTCATGCAATCAGTTTCGCCGCGAAACTTGGATTCTGTCAAATCTTACGCGGTGTCACAAAAACAACTGCTAGACTGGCACATAATCAGTTTTGGAGATCGGCGCATCGCCAAACTACACCCGATTTGAACCCAATTCCGGCCGAATTCGTCGCTCTCAGGCCAAATTCGTCGTTTCGAAAGATGCATCATTGGAAGAAGTGCTTGCGAACTGTACAAGATAAAAAAACAATAAGGAGGGACGAAATGTTAACTTCAATAATTTCTTTCGGAGTTATTCTCGCATTTGCGCTTGTCGCCATATGCGCCATCAAATGGTGGAACTTGCCACTCACAGGTGTAACGCCTGTACCGCTTTTCACTTTCATCGCGATCTTGTTCACATCTGGCTTGGACGTAGGTCTGATCATGTTCCCGCTCGCGTTTGACTTTCCGCTTTATGCGGATACCGCAACCGAGCCCGCTTATGGCTTTACCAACCCACTCGCGCTTGAGTTTGGGTTTTGGGGCTTTTTGATCTGGGCGTTCTACTTTCTCACGACGTTCTATTTCTGCGCAATTGAACCGCGTGTCGGTTTCTTCAAGATTCCAGCAGTTAAGTTTTTGAACAACCTTGTGATCATCACAACTTGCGCATTCACAGGTGCGTTGTTCCTAATCTACATGCCTTACTACATTGCCGAAGTCGGTGATGGTGAGACCATTTTGCCGGTTTTCTATTTGATCTGCTTTTTGGTCATCTTGATCGCAGCATTCAGCTCAACAGATCTGAAGTTCGTCAAACTGCTGTCTGTGAGCTCAACTGTGCTGTTCTTCGTGCTGATCCTTTACATGTTCATCAACGCGGGCATGGGTCTCGGCGATCTAGCATCAACATCTAGCAACATCGGCGGCTATTTCGCGAACATCCATAAGTTCATTCTACCGCTCACCGACTACCACGAATTCTACCTGTTCTGGTGGTTCGCTTGGTCCATCATGATCGGTCAGTTTGTCAGCCGTTTCGTCGGCGGATTGAAAACATGGCAACTGCTTGCAGCGCTGCTCGTGTTCCCATCCATTCCATTGGCGCTGTGGTTCTCAGTTCTGTACTTCTACCACCTCAATGGCATCGGGACTGCAGGCCTGCCTAACTGGGCAATGACAATTGTAGGGATCGTATTCGTGATCAACTCATTTGATTCACTTATCCGCCTCTACACGGACAACCTGAACTTGACGACCGAACGGTTTGGCACAACGTCTTATGTTCTGGCCAATGCAATTGGTTTGTTTGTGTTAACGCTGTTGTTTCAAAGCCAATGGCTGCAAATCCAATGGGTCGGCACTGTCGTGATCCTGATCTACCTTCTCGCATTAGCATATATGTTCTTTGTCAAACGCGATAAGTTGTCCAATCTGGACGGCAATCCAGAAATTGCTGCAGAATAACTAAACTAAAAAAAGGGCCCCACCAGACACGTCAGGCGGGGCCCTTTTTGTATCAAGCGAACACTGTTCCAGCGTTCTTGAGTAGCGACGGCCTTAGAAAAGTTGTTCACCCGACAAGGACCTCGCACCAAATTTACCAAGAAAGCAGATCACGTTGCGCCTTGCGGCCTTGCCCCTGCTGATTTATCCACACTCCAACGCATTCCTTGGGAGCAAGCCATGACTAAATTCGACAAAAGCAAACTGCCCAGCCGTCACGTGACCGAAGGTCCGGCGCGCGCGCCGCATCGGTCTTACTATTATGCCATGGGCATGTCCGAGGAAGAAATTCACCAACCGCTCGTTGGTGTCGCGACGTGCTGGAATGAAGCTGCGCCTTGTAACATCTCTTTGAACCGTCAGGCGCAAGCCGCGAAGATGGGTGTCAAAGCCGCCGCAGGTACGCCGCGCGAGTTCACGACGATCACCGTCACCGACGGCATCGCGATGGGCCATGAGGGCATGCGTTCGTCGCTTGCATCCCGTGAAGCGATTGCTGACACCGTTGAGCTGACCATGCGCGGTCACTGCTATGACGCGCTTGTCGGCCTTGCTGGGTGTGACAAATCCCTGCCCGGCATGATGATGGCAATGATCCGCCTCAATGTGCCCTCTGTCTTCCTTTACGGTGGTTCTATCCTTCCGGGTAAAGTGCCCGCAGGTGCGCAAGTTCCAGAAAGCTTCGCAACACGCGATTTGACGGTTCAGGATATGTTTGAGGCGGTTGGCCACCAGCAAGGTGGCACAATGACCGAAGCCGAGCTCGCCATTCTTGAGCGCGTTGCTTGCCCATCCGCGGGTGCCTGCGGTGGTCAGTTCACGGCCAACACAATGGCCTGTGTGTCTGAGGCAATCGGTCTGGCGCTGCCAGCGTCCTCTGGTGCCCCTGCCCCATACGAAAGCCGCGATGAATACGCGAAAGCTTCTGGCGAAGCGGTGATGAACTTGATCGCCAAGAACATCCGTGCGCGCGACATTTGTACACGTGAAGCGTTTGAAAACGCAGCGCGCGTTGTTGCTTGTACAGGTGGTTCTACGAACGCGGGTCTGCACCTTCCTGCGATGGCGCATGAAGCGGGTATCGATTTCTACCTCGAAGACGTCTGCGACATCTTCCGCGACACGCCTTACTTCGTCGATCTGAAACCGGGCGGTAAGTATGTTGCGAAAGACCTTTATGAAGCAGGCGGTGTTCCTGTAGTTCTGAACGAGCTGCGTCGTGCAGGTCTGCTCCATGAGGATTGCATGACCGCGACGGGTTATTCCATGGGCGAAGAACTAGACAAGTTTAACCTTAAGGCCGATGGCCGCGTGGTTTACCCAGTTGATCAACCGCTGACCAAAACAGGCGGCGTTGTCGGCCTTAAGGGTAACCTGGCCCCAGAAGGTGCGATTGTGAAAGTGGCTGGTATGGCTGCGCAACATCAACGTTTTGTCGGCCCTGCACGTATCTTTGAATGCGAGCAAGACGCATTTGAGGCAGTGCAAGAGCGCGCTTACAACGAAGGCGACGTGTTTGTGATCCGCAATGAGGGTCCCTCAGGTGGCCCCGGCATGCGAGAAATGCTGGCGACGACTGCTGCGCTTTCTGGTCAAGGTATGGGCCTCAAAGTGGCGCTCATCACCGACGGTCGTTTCTCTGGCGCGACACGCGGTTTCTGCGTTGGCCACGTTGGCCCAGAAGCCGCGCACGGTGGTCCGATTGCTCTGCTGAAAGAGGGTGATGTCATAACACTGGACGCGATCAAAGGTGAGCTGAGCGTTGATGTGTCTGATGAAGATATGGCCAAGCGCCGCGAAGCTTGGGCTGGTCCACGCGAAACGATTTACGCGTCTGGTGCTTTGTGGAAGTACGCACAGCAAGTTGGTGAAATCTACAAAGGTGCGGTCACGCATCCGGGCGGTAAGGCAGAGAAACATGAGTATTGGGATCTGTGATCTCAACACAAGCAAAGCCCGCATCTCGGGCTTTGCTCTCGTATGTTGTGTAGCGCTTAGCGCATGTTCAGATGGCGAAGGTCTTTCCTTTGCTCCAAAGGTTAGTTCTGAAGCGGCAAATGCCGCTCAGACCTCTCCGGCTATTCCGAAAACCACTCAAACAACTTTTGCGCGCGGTAGTATCAAACTGAAAGCGCCCAAAGGGTATTGCATCGACGAAACCTCCATTCAGAATGGTCTGAATGGCAGCTCGGCGATGTTGTCTACCTGTACTGCGCTTGATGGTAAGGGCTCTGGCACCGATGCCGCCGTGATGAGCGTCAGTATTTCGCCGCGTGGTGGTGCAACGGCGACGAACCCTCGCCCACAAGATTTGGCACAGGCGGTCACGCCGCATAAAGTTCTACAGCAAACACAGCAGGGCAACCTTGCTCTGATCAAAGTGGCCACAGGCGGCGATGAAGCTTTCGGTCCTGCAGATCCAACCCATTGGCGCGGCGCAACAATGCTGGACACACGTTTGGTGCTCTTCGGCCTCTTCGCGCCGGAAGGTTCTGAATTGACCGGCAACAAAGGGGCAACGCTGCTTACGTCGCTCGCACGTGGACTGTCGGCGACCCGCGGTTCGTTGCTCGGTCTGAACACATCCCAAACAGATGAGGACGATCAACCCAAGGCTGTGCGCGAAATTGCAGGACCCGACACGGTTGATACCGCAAAAAAAGGCACCGGTGGCTTCATTGCCCGTTTGTTAAATCGCTCTTAATTTGGTTAAAGTAACCAAAAGAGCAGTTTGCGAATAGGTAATAGAATACCATGACGGCGAAACGATCTACTGTGCTGAGCAAGCTTTTGTTCAAGCGAACGCTCGGCAATTGGGCGCGCATCGCAGATGCCGCGCGTACGACGCCTATTTCAACGCTGCGCAAGCAGCGCAGCAATGCACGTCGCATGCTCGTTCATCTCAACCACTTTGTGCACGTCGCTGACAACAGATTGGCCTTACCTGCGATTGGTAGCCAAGCCATCCAAAAATCCCACGATACGGATTGGGCTTGGCGTCCCGAAGCATGGACCGGCCCATTGCCAGTTCATGGCATGGCCTCTGTCCCAAGCAAATCGGTTCTCGGGAACGAGCTATCGTTGCATCACGATTGCAAGCTATCAGAGCTTTCCTTGCGCCAGCTGCGCAACACGCGGGAAGCAGACCTTGCGCCCTATGGGCTGCGCATGGACGTTTTCAAATTTGACGGCTCTTTTCTGTCGATTGTTATCGATTGCCCTAAAGCGAGTGTTGAGGGCCTGCGCCGCAAGCATCTGATCCGTATGGAACCCATTATCGAAATGGAAAAACCGCTCGAAATTTTTGCGCGGCTCAACATTAAGAACGGTCCAAATACAGAGCAAGTCGTACGGGAGCTTCCGCTTCACGAAAAAACACCGATGGTGGAATTCGATTTGGCCTATACGAAGTTAAACGAAAAACGTGTTGATAGCATGTGGATTGATCTGATCTTTGAAAATCCTCAAATGAACCAAGTGACTATTCGTGATCTAACACTCAGCCGCAGACCACGTGCAGATGTGTAATCCGCACCTAGAAATACTTGAGACACAGATAGAAAGAGCCACGACATGAGCGCCTTTGAATTGAGCAAAACACGCCTGTTTGAGGGAGTTTGGGAAGGTGTGCTTACGTCACACGAAGACACGGTGCGCCAACCAGATTTGGGTGTCACCCATTTGGAGAAAGCGCTTAGTGAACTGACCCTGACGGAAACGGGTGAATTCGGTCAATGGCATTTGCGCATTCCTATCCCTGTCGAATTGATTGGCGATGGCGCACAGACATTTCTGATCTTCGACAAGGAAACTGGCGAAACGCTGGACAGCTTCACGATTATTGCGGGCGATGCTGTTACGGATGATATCCGTTCGGAAGTTGCTTTGCTGCGCGCTGAGTTGGACCTTCTCAAGCGGGCGTTCCGCCACCACTGCGTCGAAACCTCTGAGGGTTAAAGTCAAGATTGACGTAACCAAGCGTTACGTAAACGAATTGACGTTGCGTTTAGGGTGACATGCCCTCGCGGCGCGCGCAATCTGCCCCCAAATTTGGGAGGCTACAATGACACGTTATCCGCATCTACTTGCCCCGCTTGATCTGGGATTCACCACACTGAAGAACCGCGCCTTGATGGGTTCTATGCACACCGGCCTTGAAGAGACCAAGGACTGGAACCGCGTCGCGGAGTTTTACGCAGAGCGCGCGCGTGGTGAGGTCGGTCTTATCGTAACAGGTGGCATGTCCCCGAGCAAAGAAGGCGGCGTTTTTCCCGGCGCGGCAGGTTTGTTCAGCGATGACGACATCGCAAACCACAAGGTGGTCACGGACCGCGTGCATGACGCCGGAGGTAAGATCGCGATGCAAATCCTGCATGCGGGTCGTTATGCCTATAGCCCAGAATGTGTTTCTGCGAGCCCTGTAAAATCGCCGATCTCCCCCTTCCCCCCCAAGGAATTGGATGAAGAGGGAATAGAAAAGCAGATCAACGATTTCATTGTCGCCGCGACACGTGCGCAGCAAGCGGGATATGATGGCGTCGAAATCATGGGCTCTGAGGGATATTTCCTGAACCAGTTCCTTGTGACGCACACAAACAAACGCACGGATCGTTGGGGCGGGTCTTATGAAAACCGGATGCGTCTACCGATTGAAGTTGTAAAACGTGTGCGAGAGGCCGTCGGTAGGGACTTCATCATCATCTACCGTCTGTCGATGATCGATCTGGTTCCAAACGGCTCTACCTTTGATGAGGTGGTCCTGCTCGCGAAAGAAGTCGAGAAAGCGGGCGCGACGATCATCAACACAGGTATCGGCTGGCACGAAGCGCGCATTCCAACGATTGCGACGTCTGTGCCGCGCGCAGCCTTTGCTTGGGTGACCAAGAAACTCATGGGCAGCGTTAGCATTCCAGTTATTACATCCAACCGCATCAACACACCTGAAGTCGCTGAAGAGGTACTATCAGGTGGCTCTGCTGATATGGTTTCGATGGCGCGCCCGTTCCTTGCAGATGCGAACTTCGTGCAAAAAGCGATAGAGGATAAGGCCGATCATATCGCACCTTGCATTGCGTGTAACCAAGCCTGCCTTGACCACACTTTTGGCGGCAAGATGACTTCCTGCTTGGTGAATCCGCGTGCCTGTTTTGAAACCGAACTGACGGTTGATGCAACGACAGCTGTTAAAAGCATCGCCGTTGTTGGCGCCGGTCCTGCGGGTTTAAGTGCATCAATCACTGCGGCAGAGCGCGGTCACACTGTGACGCTCTTTGATCGTGATAGTGAAGTTGGCGGTCAGCTCAACATGGCCAAGCAGGTCCCCGGCAAAGAAGAATTCTGGGGCTTGGTTGATTGGTATCGCGTGATGCTTGCTGAAAGCGGTGTGAATGTTCAATTGAACACGGAAGTCAGTGCAAATGATTTGACCGATTTCGATGAAGTCATCATCGCAACTGGCGTCGTTCCTCGTGACCCTGCAATTACCGGACAAGATGCGCCTAACGTTCTCTCTTATATAGATGTGTTGCGCGGCAAAGCCGACGTTGGCAAACGTGTGGCTGTGATCGGTGCAGGCGGTATCGGTTTCGATGTAGCGGAAGCGCTCGTGCATGAAGGTGTCAGCCCGACAGAAAACCTAGAAGCATGGAAAGAAGAATGGGGCGTTGGCGATACGTCTGAGACGGCTGGTGGCCTCGCACCTGAGGGACCACAGCCACATGCGCCTGCACGTGAAGTTACCCTGTTACAGCGCAAAGCCACGAAGCACGGCAAGGGTCTTGGCAAAACGACAGGCTGGATTCACCGCGCCGCGTTGAAAATGAAAAACGTAAAAATGGTTGGCGGCGTAAACTATGAACGCGTCGAAAAAGACGGGCTTTATGTGAGCTATGGTGAAGCACGCGAGAACCCTGAACTGATCGAAGTCGATACGATTGTGCTATGCGCGGGCCAGCTGCCAGAACGTTCACTTGCCGATGCGTTAGAGGCCAAGGGTGTGAATTGTCATATCATTGGCGGTGCGGATGTCGCCGCAGAACTTGATGCCAAACGCGCGATTAACCAAGGCACGCGTTTAGCGGCCTCGCTTTAAATTACTCGTGCGCGCCTTCGGGCGCGCGCATTTACTGGGAATTGGGCAGGCACTTTCCCACTTGAGGTACTAAGGTACCGCAAATGCCCGTTTTTCTGTTTCCTTGCCGCAAACGATGCGTCACAAAACCCTTCTATTGTCTTGAGACTGCCCCATTCACGCCGTGATTGGCCGCGATACCTGATCCTCGAACAGGAACGCAAAGGTAGACGATATGGATCGCCTAACAGAAATGGAAGCCTTCGCCATGGTGGTGGACCAAGGTGGATTTACGGACGCTGCTAAGAAGATGGGGATCTCAAAATCCGCTGTTTCCAAGCACGTTTCATCACTGGAGGCCCGCCTTGGTGCGCGTTTGCTCAACCGGACGACACGCCGAGTGAGCCCAACCGAAATTGGTTTGGCTTATTACGACCGTGCTCGCCGCGTTCTCAATGACGCTGGCGAAGCGGATGCGCTTGTCACGTCTATGCAATCTGCACCGTCAGGCTTGCTACGCATCTCTGTTGCGACAGATTTCGGCGTTAATCACCTCAGCCCTGTTCTTGGTGATTTCCTGTCTGAATTCCCTGACATCACGGTCAACATGGTTCTCAACAACCGCTATGTTGAGTTGATTTCAGAGGGCTTTGATATGGCTGTGCGCATTGGAGAGCTGGAAGACAGCACTCTGCGTGCCCGTAAACTGACAGAAACAACGAAACGCATGATCGCGTCCCCTGCGTATTTCGAAAAGTATGGCCGTCCTGAAAAGATCGACGATCTGAATGAGCACAAGTTGCTGCATTACTCTAACCAATCCAGCGGCAACGTATGGAAGGTGACGGCGCCATCTGGTGAGAAACGTCAAATCCGGACTGCTGGTTGGCTGAGCGTCAATGACGGTCAATCCTTGCTCAACGCAGCGATTGCAGGTCTTGGCATCGCCTACCTGCCAAGCTTCCTTTACTCCGAAGCGATGGAGCAAGGTCTCGTTGTCGACGCAATCCCAGAATTGCCAACCGAGACCCAAGGTATCTACGCGGTCTATCCTCCCGGCCGCTTTACCCAGCCGAAGGTTCGCGCATTCATCGACTTCTTAGTGCACTCTTTCGCAGCTAAGGGTCCGTCAGAGTGGTAATCTGACACTCGACCAAACCTCCCAAGATCCAAACGACCCTAATGCTCCTCCCGCATTGGGGTCTTTTTCTATCTGGACGTGATTGCTGCGATTTCAGCTGCATCGTTATCAAGGTGTTCTTTCAGCTGCGCGCGATCATCGTCGTTCAGCGCAGTGCCTGTCGCCAGCTTTGCAAGGAGATCCATCTGATAGAACCGCAAGGCAGCCGTGAGGCAAAACACTTCGCTCATCAAATCCAAGGTGCTGGACGGCGATAACATATCGCACACATTGTCTGAGCCAAGACGCACAGGCACTCCAGCAGCAGCCAAATCCAACACGCGCGCGATCGAATTATGTGTTGGGGTATTGATGCTACGCAATTGACGCATGCCGAGCGCTGCTGATGGCGCGACAATGACGCCCACATTGCATTCAAGCAGACCCTCAACCAAACGCTGCCAGCGCGGTTCGTCGTAGGCCGACGGAGAAATCACATGGACCGCCCAGACCATTGGCCCACCGAGATCATCCCCAGCAACGGGACCTTCACGGCGAATAACGTCGAGTAACCGCTCTGTTGCGTTCTCACGCGGATCGTTGCGCTGATCGGTGTGGATTTGCACCATCTTGCCCAAACGGCGCGATAGGTCGAGCACACGAGCGCAGCTTTCGTCATATCCGATGTGATCGGGATAGTCGTCGTGATCATCCTTCTCAGGTAACGCACCAATGAAATCGCTGTACTTCGCGCCTTCTTCAAACAACGTCCAACGCGCAGGGTCTGCATCGGTGAACCCAGTGGGATTGTAAGACGCAGCGCGTAGTTTTAGATCACCTTTGATGCTCTGAGCGTGCTCCATCATCCAGTTCAACGCGTTCAATCCAACACGGTCGTTGGTGACGTCCACCACGGTATCAGCGCGGGCGGTCCCGCATGCGATCATCACATCCGTACCTTCGGCGATCCGGCGTTTATAATCATCTTCATCATAAGCGCGCGAAGCGTGGAGCTTGGTTATCAACGCATGTTTTTGTTGAAGCGAGATATGACTGGATTGAGAAACCTGTAAGTCACTGGCTTGTAGATAAGAATCGTCAAACGTGTTCACACGGCCCAAGTGAAGATGGCCATTGTGATATCCGCCGAGTGCATCGATCTTAGTTTTTAACTGCTCGAAGTAAGGTGAGTAAAACATACTATCCGAAAATAATTAATTTGCCTCGAGGGACACTAGAGCAATTCAACTGAATTCCAACGTAAAAAACTGATGTTTGTGCTGCCAAAACGACGTGTTTCCAACACGCTACAACTTTGCGGCGCGAGAATGTCCTTACTCTCTTCCCATAGGATCAAAGCAGCATCGGCTATCCAACCACCTGCGATTGCAGACTTGAGCGCCGCCTCGCCCATTGATTTGCCGTAAGGTGGATCAAGAAAGACCAATTCGAAGGGCTCTGATGGGTTTGCAGGAAGTCGCGTCGCATCGCGCCCGAACACTTTGGTACGGTTTTTCGCCCCGCATAAATCAATATTCTCGCGGATGAGACTTTGGGATTTGCGGCCATTTTCAACGAAGGTGACATGGCTTGCGCCGCGCGACAGTGCTTCAAGACCCAACGCGCCTGTTCCGGCAAAAAGATCGAGCGCACGCATATCGCTGATGGGATCGTCGTAGCGACCACCCATCAAAACATTGAACAGGCTTTCGCGCACACGATCCGTTGTTGGGCGTAGATGCGCAGCGGCGTCGCCCTTCCCGACCGACGCGAGCGCGCGACCTCGGAATTCTCCACCTATGATTCTCACGCTTTTAACAGCGCCTTCATGTCGGTGTCTGGATCAGCAATTGCAGCTTGAGCAGGCGATTTCCCAGCCTCGATCAAACGCTTACCGATCATATAATTGCGCGGATCATTCATCGCATCAACAGCGAGCAATGTTTCCCCCTGATAGTACCAGAAAGATACAGACGCGCCGTTTGGATCACGCCGCTCAACAATCGTATCGTATCCAATGTTCAAACCAGCGATCTGCAATTTGACGTCATATTGATCCGACCAAAACCATGGCTTTGGTGTGTACGTCTTACCAGCACCCATCATGTTTTCAGCGACAGCCTCTGCCTGATCAATTGCGTTTTGAACACTTTCCAAACGCCGACGCGCGCCGCGTAGCTCAAACGATGCGCAATCGCCAGCGGACCAAATGTTTGCATCAGATGTGCGTCCTTTTTCATCAACCGCGATGCCGTTTTCGATCAAGAGCCCTGCTTCTTCGGCAAGCGCTGCATTGGGCGTGATACCCACACCGACAATGACAAAGTCGACATCCAATTCCGTGCCATCTGCCAATTTCGCGCCATCGACGCGCGTTTCCCCAGTCAGGTGATCAAGGCCGACGCCTTCGATGATCTTCACCCCATGTTCCGTGTGCATCGCGCGGAAAAAGTCGGAAGTTTGCGGCGCCGCGACCCGTTGCAAGATACGGTCCGCCATTTCAACGACGGTCACCTCAACACCTAGCTTGCGCGCGACGGCGGCAGCTTCCAGTCCGATATAGCCACCACC
>NZ_JBDWVM010000341.1:0-2739 GCF_039984035.1 Planktotalea sp.
CGCGGTGTTGGAACGCAGAAGCCAGTAGAACGCTGGTCGCTCGACTTTCTGTCCGATACGTTTGGCGTCTCTCGCAAGTTCCGCATCCTTGCCGTGGATGACGATCGCTGCCGCGAAAACCTGCGCCCTATGGCTGGCACCAGCATCTCCGATGCTCGTGTCGCCCGTGAATTGGATGCGCCTGTGCGGGCTTACGGTGAGCCTGCCAGCGCTGTCAGTGACAATGGCACTGAGTTCACGAGCCGTGCAATCCTGAAATGGGCGCAGGAGAACCACGTTGAATGGCAATAAATTGATCCAGGAGAGCCGCAACAGAACGGCTTCATAGTGTCATTCAACGGCAGCCTGCGAGACGAGCTGCTAAATGACGAGATCTTCGATACCTTGGATGACACACATCGAAAATTAGCGCTCTGGCGATACGACTACGTCCGATCTCAATCATCGCTGAGAAATCAAACGCCCACACAAGCGCCCTCTCGGTATGAATGAGCGACACTCGGTAGGCAGAATTAGTGTCTCCCACGCTCCATTTTGGATAGGGTTCGGGGAAAATTTTGAGGCTAGAAACGGCGCCGGTCATTCAGCCTTTTCATCACAATGGCCATACCAAAGCGTATGTTAATTGTGATGCAAAGGCTTATCTTGTTTGCGCAATCTACGCAGATTTTTCGTAGCCGCCATTATAGTCATCACTTTTCCTACGGATCTGTGAATGGCTTACAATCCGTTCACGCGCCATGCCGCGGAACTCTTCGATTGATGAAAATCCTTTGCGTTGCAAATAATCACTGAGATCATCCTTTAACTCTTGGATAAGCTTGATGCCGACGCCACCGCTGCCTTTTTCTTCCATCGCAGCAGTGCAGATTTGCAAATTCCCAGCCCCGTGAATGATGAAATTAAATGCTTCGTTGAAACCTTTAATCCCGCCAATGCCAGAAATAGAGTTATCTGGAAAAGCGCGCGAAATATCCGACACACGCAACAACGCTTGGTGCAAAATGGCCAACCCGCCTTGCCCGCCAGAGGTCACAAGGCCGTCGACTTCGACCTCGAATTTCAGTGTTTCGGGATCCATCAAGGGCAAGGATGGGAACGTGTTGCACAAAGAAATCGCCGATGCTCCTGCACCATAAGCGGCGGCGGCGGCATCAACCAGCGTTGACGTTGATGGCGTGAGTTTAACCCAAATTGGGACGCTGACGACTTCGGTGACAGCCTTTAGAATGGATGTGATGATGTCTTCGTCATTCGCGACATTGGCCCCCATGTCCTTCCGGTCCATGTGGGGGCACGAAAGGTTTAGTTCCAGCGCATCGCATCCGACGTTCACGCATTCTGTCGCAAGCTTGCGCCAATTGTCCATTTCTTCTTCACTACCAGCGCCGGCCATGATCGAGGCGATGAGCATGCGGTCAGGATACGTTTTTTTGATTTCTTCCAAGTCCGGCAACCACACATCAAGTGCTTGATCTGAAATTAATTCCCAGTTCCAAGACGAATGAGAAACAGTGTCAGCGCGCTTGACCCGTGATACATATGGTTTCATTTCGCTGGTGCGTTGGTAGATCGTTTTGGGCCCAGCGACGTTTTCAACGGGGTGCAAACCAATTGTTTTGGTCACCACGCCGCCCCAGCCCGCTTCAAAGGCCTTCAGGATTTTTCGTTTGCTTTCGGACGGTGGCGCTGAAGCCAGCACAAACGGATTTACGAAGGCCAGACCTGTAAAATTAGTAGAAAGGTTATTCATCGCAGCACATCCTCGATTTGTTGGCAGTCATGAGAATTATTTTTTACCAAAGAGTCAATATTTTTCATAATTCTCACGGTTTGACTGTCGCATTTGCCTTCAAACCACCCCTTTAGAACAAGTAGGAGGCACACTTGCATAGAAAACAGCCGTTCGCATGACATGGCTCTCCATCGTCGATCATGTTGTCTGAAGCACGGATGCAGTCATGATGTTCAAGTTTAATTTTGGAACCTTCTCGCGCGATCTTAGCTTGCTGGGTTTGCTTGCGCGTGGCCTCAGACAGAACCGGCCAAACACATCATCAACCCCACCTGTTGCGTTAGATTGGAAACAACATACCGGGGATCAAACCGCAGATCACAAAATTGTTTATAGGGCGTGATCAATACACCGAACTTCTTGAAAACACCATGAAACCAGCGCGTTACAGCGCACTCAAAACTCTATAAAAGTCAATGTTTACAATTAATTAACCATTATAATATGTTTGTGATGACGGAGATTTCAAAGTTTCAACTAGGGATTGATCCGGCCGCTTTCATTGAGCGACCGGCGCCGGAAGAAGACGGCGTGAGAACAAAAAGAAAAAGGAAAACGAATGGAAACTCTACGCTTTGTTGCAACAAATGACTCGAACGCTGGTGGTACGGCGCTTACTCCGATTTGGTTTGGCTTCCACGACAATAGCTTTGATTTGTTTGATGTGGGGGAGGCGTCCTCTGCGGGTCTTGAGGCCGCTGCTGAGGACGGTAATTTCTCCCCTCTCGGAGCGGAATTGACCGCTGATGACGCAGATGGCGTCGGGGGTGTTATTTTGGGCGCGGCAGGGCCGATCGTCGCTGGCGAACGCACCACGGCGCAAGTCACCGTTGACGGCGCGTCGAACGGGTTTTTGAGCCTCGCGGCCATGTTGCTGCCGTCCAATGACGCGTTTATAGGCACCGACGACGCAATCCAACTGTTTGATGCTGATGGAAACTTCC
>NZ_JBDWVM010000342.1:0-6298 GCF_039984035.1 Planktotalea sp.
TTCAACCGGTTGCACACGCTTGCCAGCACATTTCGCAAAGCGGGCGCCAGCGACCCGCGGCTGTTGGTGCATGACGAAACATACGGCACCGAATTGATCACACTCGCCGCGCGATATGGCCGTGGACTGCCCGCAGATGTCATCCCCCTGTCGGTGTCGGCGCTGTCGGGGTTTGGCCATGCCGAGATGTTGGCAGCACTGGCCTGTGGCTTTGGTCAAGTGTCTGTTTTGATCGCCCCGCGCAGCGAAACCGACGTTCTCGCACACGAAACCGCACTGGCCAATGCGATGGCGGGCCGCACCGGCGTCACGTTGATTGATGTGGCAGACCCTGATGCGCTTTGTGATACGCTTTATGGTGCAGATCCCGCCCCGGCACTGGCCAACCCGGTTCTGCCGCTGGGAACGCGCCGCCAAGTCAGCCGCCTGGCCGCCAAGGCGTTGCAGCCAGAGGCGGCCACTGTCGCCCTGCCCGATGCCGCCCCCTATGGCGCGGTTTTGGTCGATACGGATGCCTGCACCCTGTGCCTGTCGTGCGTGTCATTGTGCCCCGCAGGTGCGTTGGGCGACAACCCCGACAAACCCCAATTGCGGTTCCAGGAAGATGCCTGTCTGCAATGCGGGCTTTGCGCCAATATCTGCCCCGAACAGGCGATCACGCTGGCGCCGCAGATGAACCTGACAGACGCCGCCTTTGACCAGCGGGTGCTGCACGAAGAAGACCCCTTTGCCTGTGTCGAATGCGGCACGTTGTTTGGGTCCAAATCCACGGTCGAACGGATCATGGAAAAACTGGCGGGCAACCACGCGATGTTTTCCAACCCGCAAGCGATCCGAATGATCCAGATGTGTGACAACTGCCGCATTCAGGCGCAGTATCATTCGCAAAATAACCCCTTCACCAGCAAAGATCGCCCCGCTGTGCGCACCACTGATGACTACCTCAGTGACCGCAAAGACCACTGATCAAAGCTGCGCTAATATCCCCTCTCCCAGCCGCAAAGGAGCCAGACAATGAGCGATGATTTCAACATGTCCATGCGTAAATTCCTCAAACAAGTGGGGGTGACCTCGCAGCAAGCAATCGAAGACGCGCTGCGCAACACCGCCGACACGGCGGGCAAGACCTATACCGCCAAGATGGTTCTGACCATCGATGGCGTCGATCTGGAACATGTCGTCACGGGGCACATCACCGGCCGCACCGATGGATCGCCTGAATGAGCCTGACCCGCGACGACGTTCTGACCGCCCTGAAAACCATCACCGACCCGGTATCGGGCAGCGACATCATGGCCGCCGGGCTGATCAAAGCCCTGACCGTCAGTGACACGCATGATGTGCGTTTTGTGATCGAAGTGCCGCCCTCGCAGGCCAAAACCTACGCGGCCGTACAAGCCGACGCCGAAGCCGCCGTCAAGGCGCTGGACGGTGTGGGTGCTGTCAGCGTGGTGATGACGGCCCACTGCACGCCTGCGGCCCCACCTGATTTGAAGCCCCAAAAATCCACCCCCACAGGGCCGCAGAAAATCCCCGGTATCGACCGGATCTTGGCCGTGGCGTCGGGCAAAGGCGGCGTGGGCAAATCAACGGTCGCGGCGAACCTTGCCTGTGCGCTGGCCGCCGAAGGACGGCGCGTGGGGCTGCTGGATGCAGACGTCTACGGGCCCTCGCAGCCGCGCATGTTGGGGGTGTCGGGGCGGCCCGCGTCGCCTGACGGAAAAACCATCCTGCCGATGCGCAATTTCGGCGTGACCATGATGTCTATCGGGTTGATGACAAACGATGATCAGGCCGTCGTGTGGCGGGGCCCGATGTTGATGGGCGCCTTGCAACAGATGATGACGCAGGTGCAATGGGGCGCGTTGGATGTGCTGATCGTTGACCTGCCGCCCGGCACCGGTGACGTGCAAATGACGCTGGCTCAAAAGGCCGATGTCACCGGCGCGATTGTGGTATCGACGCCGCAGGATGTCGCATTGTTGGACGCACGCAAGGGCATTGATATGTTCAACCAGCTGGGCACGCCTATCCTTGGCATGATCGAAAATATGTCGACGCATATTTGTTCAAACTGTGGGCACGAAGAACATGTGTTTGGGCACGGCGGTGTGGCGGCTGAGGCTAAGAAGCTCGGCGTGCCGTTGCTTGCCGAAATCCCGTTGCACCTAGATATCAGACTGGCCGCCGACGGGGGTGCGCCCATCGTGGTGTCTAAACCTGACAGCCCACAGGCGGGTGCGTTCCGCGACGTGGCGCGCGCGCTGGTGGCCGACGGGTTCGCATGAACACCGTGCATTTGCCGCCCCTCTTTACGGCGATGTTAACCGCCGGGGCCGACCCGTTCGAGGCCGCCTGCACTGCCGCGCGTCAGGGGTGCGATGCGGGGCTGGTGACCTACGACATCAGCGCCGACAGGCTGCGTGCCGCGATTGTCTTTGCCCCCGAAATCGCATTGACCCACGCCATGGTCATGCAGCCCATTTGCGGTATCGGGTTCCAAAATGCGTTGGGGACACTGGCACCGCCTGAAGTGTCGGTGCATCTGGAATGGGGCGGCGCGCTGCGCGTGAACGGGGCCAAATGCGGCACCCTCAAGACCGCCGCGCACCCGGCCGATCCGGCCCAAGTGCCCAATTGGCTGGTGGTCGGCCTTGGCCTGACCCTTTGGGCCGACACGCAAGACACCGGGCTGACGCCGGATGTGACCTCGCTTTATGCCGAAGGGTGCAGCGACGTGCCCGCCGGTGACCTGCTTGAGGCCTGGGTGCGCCACACGTTGTCCTGGATCAATCGCTGGGACGAAGACGGCGTGCAACCGGTACATTCGGAATGGACAGGCCTGGCCCACGGGATCAGCGACAACGTAACAGTGAACGGCCTGACGGGCACCTTCCGCGGGATCGACGAAACCTTTGGTTTGCTCTTGCAGCCCCACGGCCCCGCGCAGATTATACCGCTGACCCACACGCTAAAGGATGTGTCATGAAACTGGCCCGCGCGATCCATTTTGACGACAGCGACACACGTGTCTTTCACAACCCCGCCCGCACCGGCGAATGGTGCATTTCAGGGGGGTTCGAGTTTTCCAACTGGTCGCAGGGCGATCTGACGGGCAAGGCAAAACAGGCCTTTACCAACGGGTGGATGGGTGTCGAAACATTCGGCCGCACCAGTTTCGTCGCGGTCACCCAGATCGAAGAGACCGAACGCGACGCCATTGCCGCCACGCTCGCCCAGCATTTCGTGGACATCTACGGCGCGCCATCCGTCGAGGCCGCGATGGGCGTGGCGTTGGAAGAGATCACCCAGATGATCGACCTATGCGAAGATCAAGCATTCAACACCTTGCTGACTGTCACCCGCGAACTGACCCCAGCGGGCGTCAAGGAAAGCTACCGCATGATAGAGCCCCAAGATGCCGGTATCGAGCAATTCGCCGTGCACGGATCATTGGACGAGGACCCTCACCAGCACTAGACACAGTCCCCCACCCTGCACGTTCATTAGACTGCAATCCGTGGGCGTTTTGCGTCAATTTTTGTGTCGTTAAGAGCGATACAGTACAGAACGCCGCACGGCCGTGCGGTAACGTGAATTCAGTCGTGACCAACGAGCAACCGAATGCCGACAGCATGGGCGGTTGGGAGCCTTTGCTGACGGCCTTTACGCAACCAGAAATGGCTCCGTTTCTGGATCTGGATCTGGAGGCATTTCTCCCGCCCGCACTTGCGCAATGGAGCAGGGATGCCGTCAAGGGAAAGAGCGCTCTGCCAGATTACGCATTATTTGCGGTTTTGCGTGTCGCGCCGCGGTAATCCCCCCGAAAAGTGGTTGTGTTAAAAGCTAGAATTTTCGTGGCAAGATATGCCACGGAGATTCACTATGAAGAGGTCACGTGTTCAGAGGCCCAGATTGTCTCGTCCTTGAAAGAGGCAGAGAACAAGATGCTCGTTTCTGAGCTGTGTCGCATGCACGGGATGAGCCAACCATCACTTTACCAATTGCGCTCTAAATTCGGTGGATTGGATGCATCAGTGACTTCCGAAATGAAGCAGTTGTAGGTTGAGAATGCGCGTTTGAAGCAGTTTTTGGGCTGCGAGAATATAGGGATTTCCGGCTGGCTTTGACGGACGCGCGGCGCAATTGGGGATTTGGGCTAGCTATCGCGCTTCATCGCCCGCCCCATCGAGGCAAAGACGGGCATTGGAGTGCGCGGAAAGCATCGGTGCCTTGATCGAAGCCGCACCAACCCAGCCGTTCTACAAGGCTTACGACCGCGCGGCGGTCACCTTGTCGGCGGAGTTCGGCATCACCCAGATTGCGGCGAAGGAGATGATGAAAGACGCCTTCAAGCAGCATCACGGCACGGAGCTCTATGCCCACGGCAAGGCGGTGGAGGAGAAATTCCACACGCCTGTGCGGGAGGCCGCGCGGCAAGCTCGAAACGCAGAGCAGCAACCCGTTCGCAGTCAATCACAGTCCTACCCCTGATCCGTAACCATCTGGAAATAGGAAATAAATCCTAGACAGAACTCAAAATTTGAGCCACCATGTTCCGCCTATGTTCTCACAAAGGAGGAGCAAAACGAAAGGACCACCCGTGAAAGACACGCCCCCAACACCACCGCCGCAACGCCCCAGCATCCATCTCAATTGGCAGGACTGGCTGCCCTATTTTGAGGCCAGCACCGCCTCCGAATCTGAGAAACAACAAATCATTGAAACCGTCTGGTCCATCGTCATGGGCTTTGTTGATCTAGGCTGGACGCTGAATGTTGACGCAGAAAACAGGGGACAAAGCTTCGATCTGACCGCCGCCTTGCGCGCGGCTGTGCTATACTCAGAAGAAAACGCAGAGCTGGAGGCGCTATGAACATACACAAAGCCTTAATCTACTGCGGTGTATCCTCGAAGGGGCAGGAAACCGACGGACACGGATTGGAATCTCAGGAAACCCGTTGCCGTCAATATGCGCAGGCCAAAGGGTACGAGGTCGCCGCTGTCTTTCCCGACACGATGACGGGAGGTGGTAGCTTCATGAAGCGCCCCGGGATGGTGGCGTTGCTGTCCTTTCTCGACGCCCATCCCAACGAGCAATTCATCGTCATCTTTGATGATCTCAAGCGCTTTGCCCGCGACCGCGATTTCCATTTCCGTCTGCGCCGGGCTTTCCGTGATCGACAGGCGCAACTTGAATGCCTGAACTTCTCCTTTGACGAGACGCCAGAAGGTGAGTTCGTGGAGACCATTTTTGCGGCGCAAGGCCAGTTGGAGCGCAAACAAAACGCCCGTCAGGTCTCGCAGAAAATGAAAGCGCGGATGCAATCTGGGTATTTTGTGCACCGCGCGCCCGTCGGATATCGCTACGAGGCTCAAAAAGGGCGGGCCAAGATTTTAGTGCCGAACGCGCCGCTGTCTGACATCATTCGCGAAGCATTTGAAGGCTACGCATCGGGGCGCTTTCAGACGCAGGCCGAAGTGAAACGGTTCTTTGAGGGGTTTGCCGACTTCCCGCATCTGAAGAACGGGCGGCTCACCCAGCAACGGGTGACTGACATCCTGACGCATCCGATCTACACCGGCTATATTTGTTCCGAAAACTAAGGGATCAATTGGCTGAAGGCGCAGCATGACCCGCTGATCTCGCTGGAGACCTTCGACAAAGTGCAGGAGCGCCGCGCTGGCAAGGTCGAAGCGCCCAATAGTAAGAACATCGGGGATACCTTTGTGCTGCGTGGCATTGCCTGCTGTGCGGGCTGTAACGTGCCGCTGCGCTCGTCCTTCACACGAGGAAATGGTGGGCAATACGCATATTATCTATGCCAAACAAAGGGCTGTGAGGCCTACGGCAAATCGATCAAACGCGACAAGATTGAGGGAGACGTGGGCGATATCATCAAAACGCTGCAACCAAATCCAAGCGCAATCCGCATGATGACTGCGATGTTCCGTCAAATCTGGGAGGCGCGTCGGGCGCAGGCCGCGTCCGCGAAGACCGAGGCTAAGAAAGAGCTGTCCCGCATTGATAAACGCATCGACGCGCTACTGGGGCGTATCGTGAACGCGCAAAGCGACGCGATTGTGCCCGTCTATGAAGGCGAGATCGTCGCATTGGAGCGTGGCAAGGCGGTTTTGGCGGAACAAATGCACAAACAGGTTGAGCCGAAGGGGGTTTTGAAGAAAAACTAGAACCAGCGATCATGTTTCTCGCAAACCCTTGGAAACTCTGGGAAACACCCGGTACCGCACAGGTGCACCTGCGTCGTTTGGTGCTGAAACTGGCCCTTAAAACCCG
>NZ_JBDWVM010000343.1:0-15203 GCF_039984035.1 Planktotalea sp.
GTCACAACCGCATTGATCAGATTTTATGTCGGGCGCAACCGGCTGGACGATGCAGAGACATATCTGAGAGAAAACTCTGACCCTGCGGATGAAGATCCCGCGAATTTTGTGGCGCTTTTGCAGTTGGTTGAACAAACCAAAGGCAAAGAGGCGTTGCTGGCCGAGCTTGAGAGCGCCATTGCGGCTGGGGGCGGCAATGCGGTGCTTTATCGTGGGCTCAAGGCGAATTTGAAATTCCTTCAGGGGGATCAGGAAGATGCTATTTCCGATCTCAATGCGGTGTTGGCAGAGGATCTGCCGACATCTGAAAATCTGCGAAATATCAAAGTTATGCTGGCCCGTATGGAAAATATCGTCGGCAATAATGTTGGCGCACGACGGTTGATCGAAGAGGTGCTGGCGGAGGATTCAGGCCAGAGTGAAGCACTGCATATGCAAGCGCGCTGGCTTATTGATGCTGATGAAATCGACACCGCTATTTCGTCGCTGCGGGCAGCGCTGCAAGCGAGTGATCGTGACACAACAGCGATGACACTTATGGCCGAAGCCTATACCCGGGCGGGAGACCATGAACTGGCATTGGATTTCTTGGCACGTGCGGCTGAGGCCTCGGACAATGCGCCCGCCGAGACGCTGCGGTATGCAGGCCGGTTGGTCGAGGACGACCGCTATACCACCGCCGAAGATCAACTGCTTTTGGCCCTGCGCAGCGATCCGCGCAGTTTGACCGTTATGACGGAGCTGGGGCAGCTTTACCTTTTGATGGAAGACAACGCGCGTGCCCGTCAGGTCATCAAAAGCATGAATGATCTGGACACAGCCCAGTCCAGAAACGCGGCTCGGGCCCTTGATTTGTCGGTGCGTGCGCGCAGTGGTGATATGGACACTGTTATCGCGACCCTTGAGAATATGGCTGAAGATACTGACAATCCAAACGGGCAAGCCGCGATTACGATTATCCGCGCCCATTTGGCGAACGGGAAGGGGGCCGAGGCGGTGGCATACGCCCGGAATTTCCTCGAAAAGAATCCGCGTGACAGCACAATGCACTATGTCTTGGCGACAACGCTTGCCGCGATTGGGCAGCCGAAAGAAGCCGAAGAACGGTACCGCGCACTATTGGACGATTTCCCCAAGCAGCATCAACTGCGGTTGGCTTTGCTGCGGCTGATGTCGACGCAAGGGCGCAACGCCGAAGGCGAGGTCTTGGTTGATGACGGCTTGGCACTGACACCGGATCAGCCCGAACTGCTCTGGGCCAAGGCCTCTTATCTGGAGCGCGGGGGGGACGTTGATGCTGCCATCGAGATCTACGAGACACTCTATACGTTGAACTCCGGCTCAATCGTGGTGGCCAACAACTTGGCCAGCTTGCTCAGCACGTACCGCGACGATGCCGAAAGCAACGACCGCGCCTATACGGTGGCGCGCCGTTTGCGGGGCACTGAAATTCCTGCGTTCCAAGATACGTATGGCTGGCTGGCCTATAAACGTGGCGAATATGTCGAAGCGGTCGAATATCTTGAAGCGGCAGCTGCGGGTTTGCCTGATGATCCGATGGTCCAAGCGCACCTTGGGTTTACCTACCAAGCGCTGGAGCGAAATGAGGACGCATTAGAGATGCTGCAGCGGGCTGTTGAGATTGCCGGTGAAGATGACCAGCGAGATCGCATCAAACAGGCGCGCGCAGAAATCGAGGCCTTAACCGCCGCTCTTGCAGAGTAAGGCCCGCCGCACCCCGCCTACAGTGTTGTCACCCGAGCACAATCCAGGGTCGTCAGATTAACGATGTTTCCCTTTTCGTATGAAATATACGATAAGGTCTAAAAACATTGATTAATGAGGCGAGCCATGAAAAATCTGATTACGTCATGCTTGGCAATTGTTTTGGCATATGTCGTCGCAGTCACTGCGGTGTCTGCCCAAGGTAATTATGCCGTGCAACCCGGTGACACGCTACGCATCGAAGTTCTTGAAGACACGTCTTTGAACCGCAATGCGCTTGTATTGCCGGACGGCCGGTTCAGTTTTCCCTTTGCCGGGACTGTCCAAGCCGGTGGCCGAACGCTGAGCCAAGTTGAACGTGCGATCACCTCTGCGATCAGCAGCAATTTCGCGGTTGAGCCGAATGTTTTCGTATCTGTCCTGCGGGTCGAAGGCCCAGGTTTGCTGGGAACCGAAGCGGCGGCCTTAGGCCCCGATGCAATCAATGTGTATTTCATCGGCGAGATCGGCTCCCCTGGGCTGCGGGCCGTTATGAGCGGCACAACGTTCCTGCAAGGGTTGTCTCAAAGCGGTGGTTTCACCAATTTTGCCGCAACCAAGCGTATTCAACTGCGCCGTACAGATCCGGTGACCGGCGCGCCCAGCGTTGTGAACATCAACTACAAGGCACTGACCCGAGGCGCGAATTTCCAGCAAAATGTGATCTTGCAAGAGGGCGATGTTATATTGGTGCCGGAACGCAGGCTTTTCGAATAGGGCGTCGTCCACATGCCAATTAGGTATTCTTTGACAGGGTCCACGGCCGTGCGTTTGCAAAAGCCATATCGGGCGGTGTTTTGCGCCCTTGCCGGGGTTGCAGTGGTGGGCGTGATTGTGCGCCCTGGGGTCGCGCAAGATACACCAGGGGTGCAGCAGAGCTTTAGCCTAAGCGAGACTTTGCGATATAACGACAACCCTGATTTCTCGGTGGAAGGGTCGGACAGCACCTTCGTGAGCCGGACCAATCTGGGCTATAGCCTATCGGCACGCACCAGTGCTCAGAGCTTCAATTTCTCAACCAGCGGGTCTTTGGAATTTGGGGATGACACCAGCGACAGGACGCTTGTCTCACCACGGGTCAGCCTGGGCTATACCCGCGAAAACCGCAACACAGAGCTGACCGCAGATGTGCGGATCCAAGTGGATGAGCTGGACGAGTTTACCGTCATTGATGACACCACTTTTGGGCCGACGATTGTCGCAGATGATGTGGTCATCAGTGACGGTCAACGTATCCGTTCAAATGCGGCCTTTGGCTTTGAAACAGGGCTTGCGGGTCCTTTCGGACTAAACGGCTCTTTGTCGTTCAGCGAGCGTGATTTCCGCAATATCGGAGCCAGCACAGCACAATCGGACCGGTCCGAAGTGGCGCTGTCTTTGGGCACGCGTTTTGATATCAGTCCGCGCATTCAGACGTCAGCGAGCGTGAACCTATCCGAATCCGATACGGATGACAGTGACCAAACCAACCGCGAACGTGAATCCATCAGTCTGGGCGCTGATTTTGTTCTCAGGTCTGATCTGACGGCATCCTTCAGTCTGTCGCGGACCAACAACACGACCACCACAACCACAAGCGAAACGTCGACCAACGGTTTTGGGCTGTCGTTCGATCTCGATTATGATCGCGCGAACGGGTCGATTGGCTTGGGCTTTGATACATCCGTGAATTCGGACGGTCGGCGTAACTCTTTGGTGCTGACGCGGGCGTTAAACCTGCCCAATGCCAGTTTCGCGACATCTGTCGGCGTGACAGAATTCGAAACCGGCGAAATCGAACCGTTGATCAATCTGAGCTATGAACAGCCGCTGCCCACCGGGGGGTTGACCATAGAGCTTAGCCAATCGGGCGGGATCAATAGCAGCGATCAAAGCATTTTGAACACAGGGTTCTCTGTCGATTACTCACATTCCATCAATACCCTATCGAGCATAAGCGCGGGCTTTGATTTTGCGCGGACCAATGTGATCGAGAGTTCAAGTGATGACACCGAACGCAGCAGCTTTAGCGTGTCTTACAACCGCGATCTCACCAAAGACTGGTCGATGAGCTCGGGCTTTAGCCGGAATATGGGGACTGATGGCGACGAGGCTGATCGCACCGCCAACAGTATCTTTTTAAGCATCGGACGTAGCTTCGGACGCTGACGCCTGTCACCGTCCGATGGAATCGTAGCGTTCAAACCCGGATGACAATGCATCTGCCGATGCGTAGATATTGCGCAAGTCGGCCATATGCGCAGTGCGCATTTCAGAGCTGATACGGCCCAGATCAAGCGCGCGGAATTCGTTCCACTCGGTGAGGACCACAATCAGATCGGCATCTTTGGCAGCCTCATATGGGTCTTCGACCCATGTCACACTTGGCAATAGGGCTTCGCCTTCCTGGCGGCCTTGTGGGTCAACGACACGTACGTTTGCACCGCTGCCAACAAGTGCCGGCACGATCGTCAGGGATGGCGCGTCGCGCATATCGTCCGTGTTGGGTTTGAACGTCACCCCAAGTATGGCAACCGTTTTGCCGTTAAAGTTGCCGTCGCATAGGTCGCGCAGCTTTTCGATCATCCGGCGTTTGATGTCTTCATTGACCTTGATGACGGCCTCGGTGATCAACATCGGGCTGGCATATTCTTGGCCAATCCGCGCAAGGGCGGATGTATCCTTGGGAAAACATGACCCGCCATAACCGGGACCCGCATGCAGGAACTTGTTTCCGATCCGGCCGTCAAGGCCCATACCACGGGACACTTCCTTGACGTCGCCACCTGTTTTTTCACACAGCGCCGCGATCTCGTTGATAAAGGTGATCTTGGTGGCCAAAAAGGCGTTGGCCGCATATTTGATCATCTCCGCGCTTTCCAGATCAGTCGTCACGATCGGGAAGTCACGCAAGAACAGCGGCCGGTAGACATCGGCCATGACCTTGGCGGCCCGGTCCGACTGAACCCCAACAACCACCCGGTCAGGGCGCATGAAGTCATCAATAGCCGCGCCTTCGCGCAGGAACTCTGGGTTTGAAGCCACGTCAAATTCGAGATCCGGGTTGGCCTTGGCCACCACATCATGCACCTTGCGGTTGGTCCCCACAGGCACGGTGGATTTCGTCACGATGACCACATATTTCTTGGCGGTGCGGGCGCTCTCTTCGGCCGCCGCCATTACGTAAGTCAGATCGGCGTGACCGTCTCCACGCCGTGTGGGGGTGCCCACCGCGATAAAGACCGTATCGGCGCCTTCCAGCGCTTCTGCCAGATCTAAGGTGAAAGACAACCGGCCCGCAGCAACGTTGCGCGCCATCAAATCTTCGAGCCCAGGCTCGAAGATAGGGACTTCTCCTCGTTCGAGCTTCTCTATTTTTGCCGGATCCTTATCGACGCAGACAACGTCATGGCCGAAATCGGAAAAACACACACCAGAGACGAGACCTACATAGCCGGTCCCGATCATTGCAATCTTCATCGTATCCTCACACGGAAATGGTTACGCTCGTCATGAAATAAGAGTTTCGCCGTGTCTTGTCGAGGGAACGAAGGGCCAGCACAAGAACAATCTGAAAAACTGCTTACCATATGGCTTGAAAAGCATGGAAAACCCGCTTTGGGCGGCGTGGGGCAGGGGGCAGATCACAATGGCGTTGGGTGTTTTTGCATTTTCCTAGGAAAACAAGCGGCATCATGCTAACGCATGGCAAAATTGAGACAGCCCAGAGTACGTGGTTTTCAGACGGTAGTTATTTAAAAGGTGGCATTGCAATGAATTCATTTCCGCGTAGCGCTCCGATCAAGATTGGCGGTTTGCCGGTCAATGCAAGCGGGCTGTTTTTCTTTATCCTGCTGATCGTCGCATCTATCCCGCTTTTTTGGATTGGATTCGTGTCTCTTGCGCGGGCCTGGAGCACACCAGAATATAGCCACGGTCCGCTGATCCCGCTGATCTCGCTTTATTTGTTTCTTCGCGAATTGCGCAACACCCCCGCCGAAATCACCGAGCCCCGCAACAGGCGGCCCGGGATTATCGTGCTCATGCTGGGGCTGGTTCTTGCTGTTTTCGGCAATACCGTGCGCATCCCGGATATCGTCACCTATGCGTTCATCGTATGGGTTGCGGGGGTCGTCCTGACGGTCTTTGGCTGGCAGCGCGGCAAGCACCACCAACTGCCCGTATTGCACCTGGTTTTCATGCTGCCACTGCCACAGTTCTTGTATTGGAAGCTGACGATCTTCTTGCAGGGGATCTCATCGGTTATCGGGGTCTGGATCGTTGATATGGTCGGCATCCCGGTGTTTTTGGATGGCAACATCATCGACCTGGGCGTCTATAAGCTACAAGTCGCCGAGGCTTGTTCGGGGTTGCGCTATCTCTTTCCCATCCTGTCCTTTTCTTATCTGTTCGCTATTCTCTACCGCGGCCCGGTTTGGCACAAAGCAGTGCTTTTGCTTTCTGCGGCACCCATCACCGTTTTGATGAACTCCTTCCGGATCGGGGTGATCGGCGTGATGGTCAACTCTTACGGGATCGAACATGCCGAAGGTTTCCTGCACTTCTTTGAAGGATGGGTCATTTTTGGCTTTTGTATCGCGATCTTGATGATCATGGCGATTGCCCTGCAACGGCTGACCCCCAACCCATTGCCTTTGGCGGATGCGATCGATGTCGATACCGATCAACTGGGTGGCATCTTTATGCGCGTGTTCAGCATCGCGGGCAGCACAGCCCTAGTGGCCGCAACCGCAATCACAATCTCGGTCACTGCGGTTTGGTTTATGGTGCAGCCCCAAGCTCAACCCCCCGTAGACCGTGAGGCCTTTAGCCTCTTCCCCAGAACCCTATCCGAATGGTCCGGTCGACAATCTGAACTTAGCTCGGAAGTCGCGCATGTTCTGGGCGCCGACGATTATATTCAATCGTCTTACGTGGCCCCTGGCGAGGCCGCCGCTGTTAGCTTTTTCGCGGCCTTTTATCACAAGCAGACCGAAGGCTCGGGCATTCACAGCCCCGAGGTTTGTTTGCCTGTCGGTGGCTGGGAGATTTTCTCGCTGGACAAACACGCCGTCAGCATGCCCGACACGACCTATGGCACCTTTGAGGTCAACCGCGCGGTTATCCAAAAAGGTCTGTCCAAGCAGTTGGTTTATTACTGGTTCGAACAGCGTGGCGAACGTATGACCAATGATTTCGCCGCCAAAATGAGCGTGGTCTGGGATGGCTTTACCAAGGGCCGGTCTGATGGCGCCTTGGTGCGTTTTGTCACCCCAATCCGCACGGGCGAAACCGACAGCGTCGCAGATGCGCGGATCCAAAAGCTGATGGCCGGCGTATTGCAGCGGTTGCCACGTTACATTCCTGAATAAGACCCAACACTGCGGGCGCAAAGCCTTGCCAGTCTGGGACAGAGGCGCAACAATGTTGTCATGAGCGTGTACAGCGATCGGGAGCCTTCTTTAGATACGCGCGTGCAAAACCGCCGCAGAACCAGCCTGCTGGTGGGGCTTATCTTGGTCTGTGGGCTGGTTGAATGCACCCTGACGTTGGCAGATAGGGGGGTGATCGGCTCAACGCATTGGCGCCGCTATGCCTATGAATTTGGTGGTTTCTGGCCGGGATTGCTGCGCAGTTGGCTGCCAAACTACCCGCAACAACCCTATGCGATGTTCTTCAGCTATGGGTTCTTGCACGGTGGCTTTTTGCATATGGCCGTCAATATGGTCACGTTGTGGTCGCTTGGGCGCGTTGTGCTAGAACGCGTGGGCATCCGTGGATTTGCCGTACTTTATCTTGCGGCTATGTTGGGCGGGGCGGGGGCCTTCGGCATGCTGGCGGACACTTTGCAGCCTATGGTGGGTGCGTCGGGTGCGTTGTTTGGATTGGCGGGCGGTGTGTTGGCCTGGAACTATGTCGACAGGTTCACGCTGCGTGAAAAGCTTTGGCCCGTGGCGCGCGCTGTGGGTCTTTTGATCTTGATGAACATCGTGATGTGGTGGGCTCTTGATGGGCAGATGGCGTGGCAAACACATCTGGGGGGGTTTCTCTCGGGGTGGACTTTTGCGCTATTAATTGACCCACGTGGGCGCAACGATCCGTAATCGACCACACTTATGTGTGGAAACGGTTGCCGTCATTTCAACTGATGTTATAAAAATCAAAAGCCTAACAGGCACCGCGTAAACCCCAAAGATATTTGACAGGTACATACTATTACACGCTTGACCCCAGTACTGCTGTGCGGAGGACATGGGACACGGCTCTGGCCTTTGTCTCGGAAATCCTATCCGAAACAATTTTTGCCCCTGATTGATGCCGAAAGCCCGTTTCAATCTTGTGCAAAACGTCTGACTGGGCCGCTGTTTGAGGCGCCCCTGATCATCACATCGCATGACTTCAGGTTCATCGCGGCCGAACAATGCACTGAGGTCGGCCTGCAACCCCAGAGCATTTTGATTGAACCGCACAACCGAAACACCGCACCTGCGGTTTTGGCGGCGGCCATGTGGCTTGCAGAACAAGACCCAGACGCAATGATGTTGGTCAGCCCCTGTGATCACCTGATCCCTGACACCGATGCGTTCCAAGCTGCAGTTGAGGCGGCCCTTCCTGCGGCTGAAAGCGGGCAGATTGTTACCTTTGGTGTTGTGCCCACGCGCCCTGATCCCGGTTATGGGTATCTGGAATTAGAAACCACGGCCAGCAGCTCGGAAACGGCCACGAAAAACGTAGCCCGCTTTGTCGAAAAGCCAGACATCGCCACCGCCGAAACCATGCTGAAACAAGGTGGGTTCCTGTGGAACGCGGGGATTTTCCTCTTTTCAGTGCGCACAATCCTTGCCGCCTTCGGTAGATACACGCCGGAATTGACACAGCAGGTGACCCAAGCGGTGAAAGACAAAGCACAGGATCTGGATTTCTGTCGCTTGGCGGCAGAGCCCTGGGGTGCAATAGACCCTATTTCCGTTGATTATGCGGTGATGGAACGTGCCGAAAATCTTGTTGTCATGCCCTACGATGGCCATTGGTCAGATCTGGGCAGTTGGGGCGCTGTCTGGAAAGAAGGCGATGCAGACGCGGCGGGGAATGTTTGTTCCGCGCACGCAACGGCGATTGATTGCACCAACACATTGTTGCGCAGCGACCATGAAACGCTGGAGCTGGTGGGCCTTGGCCTGTCAGATATCATTGCTGTGGCGTTGCCCGATGCCGTTTTGGTTGCGCACCGTTCCGAAGATCAACGGGTGGGGCAGGTCGTCAAAACGTTGCAGGCCCGCGCGGTACCACAGGCCGAAACATTCCCGATGGATCACCGGCCTTGGGGGTCTTTCGAACGGTTGGCATTCGGGAGCCGGTTCCAAGTGAAACGCATTCAGGTGACCCCGGGTGCGGCGCTATCATTGCAAAGCCATCATCATCGATCGGAGCATTGGATTGTTGTACAAGGCACCGCACGGGTGACCGTCGGCGAGCAAGTCACCTTGTTGACCGAAAATCAGAGCGTTTATGTCCCGCTTGGCGAAACACATAGGTTGGAAAACCCCGGCAAGGTCGAACTGATCTTGATCGAAGTGCAAACCGGGGCTTATCTGGGCGAAGACGACATCGTGCGCTACGAAGACGTCTATGCGCGCAACTAAGGCGCAGGTGGTGTGAGGCTGTGCAAATGTCTCGGATAGGCTTGTCATCCGGTTGGTTTGCCTGTTTGTCTTGCCGGGATCCGCAATCAGGTAACCGCTCATGACTGTCTCTCCATCTGCTCCGCACAAGGCTGCCGCGCCCCGGCGTGTGCTGGCCATCGCATCTTCTGGCGGGCACTGGCAGCAGTTGATGTTAATGCGGCCTGGGTTCACCCATCATGATGTTACCTACGCCACAACCCTACCGGGGCTGGCCCAACAGTTTGACGCGGCGCCCGCCCATCTGGTGCCGGACTGCAACCGCAATGAACCGCTGCAAGCTTTGCGATGTCTTATTTGGCTGGTGGTGCGGTTTGTGCGTTTGCGCCCGCATGTGGTGATCACGACCGGCGCATTGCCGGGGCTGTTGGCCTTGATATTGGGCAAGGTAACCGGCGCGCGTACCATATGGGTTGATAGTGTGGCCAATGCCGAAACTCTATCGGCCTCTGGCCAAACTGCGCGGCGGTTTGCGGACCTGTGGCTGTCGCAATGGCCCGATGTCGCCCGTGACAGTGGGGCAGATTATGCCGGGTCTGTCTTATGATTTTTGCCACGATTGGAACCCAGCTGCCCTTTCCACGGCTGATGGCCGAGCTTGACCGCCTAGGCGCAGATCTTGACGAAGATATCGTGGCGCAGGTGGGGCCTGACACCACGCCCCGCCAGTGCCTCAAGACCCACGCAACCCTTACGCCCGACGCTTTTGATGCGTTGTTCCGACAGGCGCGCGTTGTTGTCGCCCATGCCGGGATCGGGTCGATCTTGTCGGCCAAAGCCTACCGCAAACCGCTTATCGTGATGCCGCGGCGTCTTGCACATGCAGAGCACCGCAATGATCACCAGCTGGCAACAGCCCGACAAGTCGAAGCGGTAACGGGTATCCATGTCGCGTGGGATATATCAGATTTAGCGGCACTGCTCAGCGCCCCATCGTTGACCCCGGCCGTGCCAGACCCCGGCGCCACGGCTGACCAACTGCGCGACCGGATCCGCGATTTTATCGATCAAGGCTAGGCCGTAACGGCCGGTTATTCCGCCAGCGTGCGCAGGCCCACAACTTTGGCCGGGACGCCCACCGCAATCGCATTTTCGGGGATCGGCCCACGGACCAATGCGCCCGCTCCTATGATGGCGCCGTTACCGATGGTCACCCCCGGCAAGATGATCGCTTTGGCCCCGATCCAGACATCGCTGCCAATGTGCACACTTGCCTCATCCATGGCTTGTTCTGTCACCGGGCTGCCGTCGTTGAACCGATAGCCTGCAGCCGTCACCAGAACATCTGGGCCAAACAACACATCATCGCCAATTTCGATCATGCCGGTTGCGGGCCCCGCCCAAAGCGTACTGCGCGCACCCAGACCAAAACGCGCGCCGATCTTGATCCGTTCTGGGTTGGAAAACGCGGCATTCGGGCTGATCCGGGCACCTGGCCCAACCTGCAAGGCCCGGCGTGGGATCACATGAGTATAGTTATAATAATTCACGATACGCAAAACATGCAGATACGCACGCGGATCAAACAAAGCCGCCAGCATGCGAATGGCACGCCCCGGCTTGGACAGGCGTTTCTTATGTGCGGGAGCAGATCTGGCCGGTGCTTGTGTCATGGTGTTCCATAGCGGTCACGAAAATAAACGAGGCTCAGAATCCAAAAGGCCACCCTGAAAGAGTGGCCTTTGGAATTTCATATGCTGATATTGATCAGGCTTTTTTGCGGCGACGCGCAATGCCCAGACCGCCCAGTGCTGTACCCAGCAACAGGATGCCTGCGGGCAGTGGGATCGGAGCGATCTCGATGCCTGCCAGAGCGAAGTCTGCTTTACCGACGTTGTCGTTGTCATTGCCAACGGTGAACGTGAACGATGTACCTGTGAAGGATACGAAGTCACCCGCCAGTTCCGTGAAGTCACCCAAGCCGAAGCCAGGCTCGTTTTCGGTCGCGAAAAGCTCAAGGATGGCAGAACCGTTCGAAGACACAACAGCAGATTCTGTTACGGCGCCATCCGAAGAGATGAACAGGTCGAGGAAATAAAGACCTGTAACGCGGATCGCTTTGTCGAATGTCAAAGTCACAGATTCAGCTGGGCTGAGTGTGATTTCGTCATCATCGACACCGATGCCGTCATTGTCGCCAACCAAGTCACCGATAGAGCCGGGGCCAGGTGTGGTGAATGTCAGGTCGCCACCGGATGGTGTCAATGTCCAGCCGATACCATTGATGGTGCCGGATGCCAGAGCGTCGCTTTGAACGTCATAAGATGCCGTGCTGGTGAAATCGAGAAGTGCGGCAGATGCGCCAACTGTTCCCGCGCCCAATGCCAGCGTACTAGCAGCGATAAGATTAAACACTTTGTTCATATTTACGATAACCTTGTTATTTGCGCAGTAGTTTGAATGCGTGCGACTTTGATATACTGGCGACAGTTGTACACGAATTTTTAACTTTTCGTAAATAGATTTCTGTCCCCCGCGCGCCTTTTAAAGCGTATTTCTATCGCTTCAAAACGTTTTATGTCAAAAATTAGCCATGCGAACCACTTAAGGTTGCATTCGATGTCTTGAACACACGATCCACGACGAAGATTTGGTTGGGGCCGACCTTTGGCGGGGGAATCATAGCTTCCTCTTACGGACCATGCCGTTCTCTGTGCGGTCTTCCAAGCGCGCGTTTGTATTTGCGCAAAGGTCAGGCAATTTTATGCCTATTTTAGAGATTGCAAAGCGCATCGCCGCTAAAGGCTATTTTTCGACCGAAAACTTGTTGTACATCAGTCCCAATCAAGGGGTACCAAACGCCACGATACGGGCGCTTTGCAGTTGCAAGCGCCTTTTTTGATGGCTGACGAGACGGATCAACAAAGGGGTGAGATTTTCTTTATGGCAGACGCCACGGCACAAACGACCATAACGGTTTCAAGTTCAGAAGAACTGCGAGCTGCATATCTAGAATTGCAGGCGAACGAAGGCGGCGGTGTTATAAAGCTACAAGCCAGTGACACACCTTATTCCATGTATTTTAGGGATGTCGGTGACGAACAGAACGCTGTCACGATCACCTCAGAAGACCCCGACACACCTGCCATCATGTCCAGAGTTTACATCCGGGACACCGATAACATCACGATCGACAACGTGCTTTTTGACAGCACCGGTGACAGCAACGATAGCTCTGACGATCTGGAAATTTACAGCTCGGATAACATCTCGATCACCAACTCAGAATTCATCGGCAACGCCACTGGCTTTGTGACCAGCTATAGTGAGGTTGGTCTGACCCTTGGATCTGTCCGCTGGAGCGATGAGTTCAATTTCTCGGGCAACACGGTCTCAAATTACTATCACGGACTGTCGGTGATCGATGGCGACGATATTGTCGTTTCCGACAACGACATCACGCAAATGCAGGGCGACGGGCTGCGGTTTGCTTCGGTGCAAGGGGTCGAGGTCACTGACAACACATTGCATGATTTCTACGGCACATCACAAAATGTCACCCACTCTGATATGATCCAGTTTTGGGGCACCAACGCAAACCAGATCACCCGCGACGTGGTCATCAGCGGCAATGTCCTGAACACTTCGGGCGGGGCGGGCAGCCAAGGCATCTTTATCCGCAACGAACTGTTTGGAGACGGTGGCGCCACCGGCGGATATTTCGAAAACTTCGAGATCAGCAACAATGTGATCTACAATTCTCATATCCACGGCATTTATGCAGCTGACGTCAACGACCTGTCGATCACGAACAACACCCTTTTGTGGAACCGTCAGGCCGAAGTTGTCACCCGTGACAACGAGATCAGCTCAAGCGCGCCCTCGATTGTTATTCGCAACGACGGCGATGTTGTGATCACCAATAACATCACAAATGAAATCGCCGGAACCACCGAAGATGTATCTGTAATAAGAGATAATTTTTTCGTTGAGTATGACGATGTTAATGCCGCCAATCACATCATCAATAATTTCGTAAATGCCAATGATGGCGGTGCGGCCGATCTGCGCGACCTGAGGTTTCTGCTGGACAGCGATTGGAACGGGCTGGCGGGGGCCGATCTGACCCAAGCCACGCTAAGCGCTATCGACGGGGTAGAGGCCGTGCTGACCCGGTCGGCCGACATCCGAGACATCTATACCATGTCCTTCGACGCCAGGCTGTCTTTGGACAGCACCGGGTTTGTTGATCTATCAGAATATCAGTTTGTTTGGTCATTCTCTGATGGCTCCACCTTCACAGGCATCGAAATCGACAAATCGGTTGGGCAGGGGGGGAGCTATGAGGTCACTCTGACAATCAACGATGGAGGAACAGTTGTAGACCAAATATCGCGGGATTTCTTGGTTGCTACTAAAGATATCATATACTTGAAATCAAGTAATGGCCTAGCAGATCTATCTGAAAAGCAGGCTACCGTGCTCGTGGAGGGCAACGTCGAAGGCTCTCATGACGGTTTCCATATCTCCTTGGGGAACGAAATCGAGATCACCTCGGGCGCCTTTCCTCTGCAAAAAAGTGGGACCATCGGGATTACGTTGGATATGAAATGGGCCGATGCCGGCAACGGCGGCAATTTCATCACATTGCACACGATCTTTCAGGGTCGCGTTTATGATGACGGACGGGTCTGGTTTGAAATCGTCACTGATGAGGGCGCCTTCGCTGTCATCACCGAGACACCCGTCCTATCGGATGGCGACTGGCACAACATCGGCATCTCTTATGACGCCTATGACGAAAAGCTTGGGCTGTATGTGGACGGTGAGGAAGCGGCCAGTGTCACGGCATCTGGTATTACCGGGTCGTCATCACAGGATCTGGTATTTGGCAATGTTTTTGACCGTGACACAGCCGACATATACATTGACGACATTGCAATCAGCCGTGATCCCGCGATCGCGGACGAACCGGTTACAATAGATGTTCCAAACGACGATCCGATCATCGGAGAAGAACCGGTTGTCGCCAGTGCGTTTCTGCGCCTGTCCTCTGCGACGGGCCTTACGAACCTGGCAGAAGGGGATGCCCGGATTTACAACACCGGGACCGTCGAGGGCGACTATACGGGGTTTAACATCAGCAAAAGTAGTGAAATTTTCATCGACAGTGACACAGACAGCTTGCAAGATATGGAAGGTCTCGCCCTCACGCTGAACATGCGACTGGAAAGCCTGGGGTCCGCGGGGAATTTCATCAACTACTATGAACAATTTGCAGGGTCGGTGAAAGACGACGGCCGGGTCTGGTTTGAGGTAGAGACCACCACAGGCACCTACGCGATGATCAGCGACCGGGCGATCTTTGATGATGGCGATTGGCACAGCATTGGTATTTTCTACGATTCAGACGCCGAAACGCTTGTCATGCGAGCGGATGGCGTTGAAGTGGCCAGCGTGACCGCCAGCGGTATCATCACTGGGGCCCGCCAAGATCTGGTTCTGGGGAACTTGTGGTCACGCGATACGGTAGATGCCTATATTGACGACATTCAGCTTTCGGATCGGAGTATCAGCATCGATGTGCCCGTAGGCGATGCCGATGCCATCGCTCTGCTGTCTTCGTCACAGGGGCTCGCGGATCAATCGGGCAGCGGCATCACGGTCTATCAGACCGGCGAAACTCTGGGCAGCCACGTCGGGTTCCGGATCAGTGAAAGTAGCGAAATCTACCTGAACAGCGACACCGGAAGCCTACAAGACATGGACGGGTTCGACCTGCGCCTGGACCTGCGCCTGGCAGAGGCCGACGCGGCGGGGAATTTCATCAACTACTAT
>NZ_JBDWVM010000344.1:0-5478 GCF_039984035.1 Planktotalea sp.
CTCGACAAACCACCCCTCTTTGTTCTTTAGGCCATGGAATAGCTGCTTTGCTGTCGCTACAATTTCGTGGGCACGTGCACGAGCTTCACCACGCACCCCTGATGACCGACCCTCCAAGAAGTTAACCAAGTGCTTTGGTTCATCGTACTTCAGGACGCGTTCAGAAATTTTAGTCAGGCTTTCGAAATCGGCTCCCAGTTTTGCATGCGCCATAAATCGGATAATCATCGTTGCTGCTATTTGCTTATTATAATCAATATCTTCTAGAACAGTCATTTCTCCACCCCCTCACATCGCTAATTTTAACTAATTTTGACTACCTTAAGCTTGTTGGTCAACTCCGATTGATGCGGAAATGGGCACCTAGTGGGTGCAATGCTCGTTTGTGCCTAATGGTTCGCTAAATCCTAGGCGTCGGTGACACATACGAGTTGCGGTATTTTGGAACCATTAACCAACTTCTCGGCAATAAGGAGAATTCAAATGATCTACGACCTCACACTCGAAGATGGGTCGCGCCGCAGGCTTGGGAAACAGGAGGTAACCAAAATGGAACCAATCGCAGTCGCCTTACCGCGCGCAGCCCGCAAGATATACACGTTATTCACATGCGCTATTCTGCTGATAACCTACTTTGGCAGTGCTTCCGCAGCGGACGCTGCGGAAGTTTGCAATAGAACACCTCTGAGGCTATTCGTTGCCTTTGGGTATTTTGACGACCAATCCGGAAACTGGGAAAAGAAAGGGTGGTATTCCATAAGTGCTGGCGAGTGCACAAATGTGCCACAGAGCTCTATAAATACATTCTACTATTACGCTGAAACAGATTCATCCGACCTACTAAGCTCACACTTTGATTCCAAGAACTATCGCTGGGCCGGCAGCAAGGACGATTCAGATGATGTCGCTTCTTGCCTTACGTCTTCAGAGTTTCACGACGATTGGGACAAGTGCTACAGTTCTGGCCGGTCAGAAATCTTTAGACGAGTAGACACGTCGGGCAATCCCAACTACACATACTCACTTTGGAGCCAAAAGGTACATTCGAAGCTAGGTTTTGAGATATCTAGCCTCGAACAAGCTCGTGAAGTCCGCCACCTTATTAAAGGTCAGATCCTGTATCGCCGTTCCATCGAAAATGACCCAAAGGGAACGCCTTATCGCATCGGCCTTGATCTTTTACAGGACGAAAATGGTGTTTTCGTCCAGGACGTAATACCAGGGCTACCAACTTATGGCATTATGTTCCCTGGCGATAGAATACTTGGCTTTAACGGGAAACCAACAAACTCAATCTATGAGCTGATATTCGAAATACAGGATCATGCTTATTCCCTAAGCCCAGAAGAACGGCTATTTGAGATTTATTTCTATCGCTATGACCCAGAAACGGATGAGTGGCGGCCCGCCATTGCGCATCTTGACGCCGTGTACTTTCAGCACTTGGATGATCGGGTCTCATCAGGCGGCTCTTTTGAAGCAGCAGCTTCAGCTGCCGCCAACGGCGCGACATTTGGCACTTTACCTTACTTGTACTGTGCTGGCGAATATCTTTGGGACAAAGTAATCGAAGAGAAGCCGGATCATCAAATAAATGGTGACTGCGTAGAAACTTCGAAGAGAAACCGCTCAAAACGATATGAGCAGTACGAAGATGTCTCCACAACGTTTGATTTTGCCTCTAGTTTTTTCAGCCCACGCCTCGTTTGGAAACTTCTAGCCCGCAACGCAGCACGACGAAGCTTTCGAAATTTTGCGGTCGCTGTCTTGGACGAAGGGTTGCAAGCTGCCGTGTACGAATACACATGGAGTACAGACGGCGAGCTGCTCCCAACCCCAGAAGTTGTGAAAGGGATCGTACAAGGGATGGCCATAGGTGGCGGAGCACATCTCGCTTTAGGCAGGTAGACAATAGTGAAAGGAAAAGACATGCGATTAATGATAGTTGTAGCGGTATCCATAGCACTTATGGCTGGCACCGCTCTGGCCAGCCCAAAGTCCCAAACGTTGACTAACACCTTCAATAAATCTGACCCAATAAATCAGATATACCCTAATGGAAATCTTGGATATCGAAACGGAAGCGTGCAGACATCCAAGCTAAACCCGAACGGGTCTACACACACGACAATATATAACTCGACTGAAGGCATGCGATATTCTTACGATCGTTTACCTAATGGGACCTTCAGCGGTGGTCATTGGAACATGCAAGGTGGATATTATCCCGGACTTCCAAAGAACGGTTCACCTAACTAATTGAACCAACGGTATTGCCAAGTTGTTGGCGCTAACTTGTGAAGCTTTGAAAAGGCAGGATCACGCGGCCAATTCAACGATGTAGTCGTCCCAGAGGCTGAAGGCATCCGAACGGGAATGGCGGTATGAAGTTGCGGTGAGTTGGTAGCGGCGGGGGCGGAAGATGAGGTTGATCTGATCATGCGCAAACAGAAACCTCTGGGCCTGCCGGTAGGATTTGAATTTGCCGAAGATCTTCTCTCGTTTGCGGGTCGGTCGATGGGAAACTTCGATCGAGTTATTTAAACCCTTATGGGCACGGTGGTCGGCGTCCGGTGTCAAAGTTTTGATCGGCTTGATGTAGCTGCGTAATTTGTCGGTGATGATCACCCTCGGTTCACCAAAGTTGGCGACTAGTCTTTCGAAGAACCGCTTTGCAGCCTTTGCGTTTCGACGCGTTTGCACAAGAATATCGAGTACGTCGCCGTTGGCGTCGATCGCGCGCCACAGCCAGTGCTTCTTGCCACGGATTGTGCGCACAACTTCGTCCAGATGCCACTTGTCATTCGGTCCCGGTCGATCCCGACGGATGCAATCTGCGAAATGCCGACCAAAGCGATTGACCCAAAGCCGGATCGCTTCCCGGCTGACAATCACGCCCCGCGCAGCCAACAGGTCTTCCACATCGGCCGTGCTCAGAGCAAACCGATGGTAAACCCAAACAGCGTAACCGACGATCTCGCGAGGAAAACGGAAGCCCTTTAGGCGCGGCATATGGGTTGGAATGTTCATCAAATTCTCTTACCCAAATCAGATGTGGCCAACAACTTGGCAATACCGATCAATCAGTTGCCGGGCGCTGAGCGTCATTTGGTCGTTGGTAATCATGATCTTAGGTCAACACTGGAGCTACCCTGGGATTCTATCTCGCACTTCGTTGAATTGCAGGATGGCCCTCAAAACCTGCCCAACACATTATGCCACTACCCAATGATTACCTGGAACCATGCTCGCAAAGGTGCACTACAGTTCTTTGGCCATGTTCATGACAATTGGCGCGGGTCTCGCAATTCTGTGAATGTCGGCGTTGATGTGTGGGACTTTATGCCGGTTACCTTTGCCGACATTGCGCGCCGTGCAAAGAAGTTGCCGCCCAACAAGCATTGGGGCGATGTTGAGCATAGGGCGAAACTCAACACTTAGACCGCTACGAGGGCAAGATATGAAGGTCTTTTCAACAACCCAATTGAGGCGCAACACATCTGAAATTATGGAGGCGGTTCAATGTGAACCCGTTATGATCACTAGGTACGGGAAATCTCTCTTTGCGATGATATCACGCGAACACTTTGATGCCATACAGCGCGTGCTAAACTCCGCCACCTTAGGTATGGAGGCAGAGCATCCACAGTGAGGGCTTATTTTGTTGAAAAAGTTCGATTAATCTCAAGCCTTGGGAATTTCTGGACCATGTAGCGACGCCAACATATTTCACCGGGGGGTTCGGCCAAATCGGTGATCTGGCTTTCCTAGCGCACCACAATGCCCGTCACGATGGTTTGGACGTTACTATAGCAGGAGAACCGTTTCTGCCGAAAAACCTGAGCCACAAGTTTTTCGACTTCTTCAACAAAATGGGCGGTTTCCAGTCATTCGCTGCAATTGCGAGTGAGTTTGGTTGTCAAAGTGGAAGCAGCGATTCGTCTCTTTCTATTTTTTAGCATCTGTTCTAACCTGGCTTGCTTCAACTCAGAACTCATTTTTGACTGATTGCGCCAACTGTGCAAAGATTACAAAAAAGCGGATACTCGCGCGGTGGACCAAGAACAATGCATCCGCTATGGTCCACGCTGACCACTTTTTTGTCACCATTCGCATTGCTGTCGCAGACACCGCTTGTGCCAGAGCCCCAGTTGAGACAAGCAGATGACCTTTGCCATCCACGTGATCGCTGAACTTTACGAGGTCGAGGTCCTGACCGATCTGGATCATATCGAGACGACCTTGCGGACCGCTGCGCATGACGCTGGCGCGACTGTATTAGGAGGGCATTTTCACAGCTTCGATGGCGGAGGTGTAACGGGTGTCTTGTTGCTCGCGGAGTCGCACATCACCATTCATACATGGCCAGAGCTTGGCTATGCTGCTCTGGACGTTTTTATGTGTGGGGCGATGAAGCCCCGACTGGCTGCGCACCGCGTTGCGTCGGGCCTGGTGGCTGGGCGTTGCGACATTCGGGAGGTCGCGCGGGGACCTCAGTCAAACCAGCGCGCCCAGCCGGCCTGATAGTATCCAGCCAATACATGGCTCTGAATAGAATTCACCTCGACGGCAAGTGGCGCGATATCTGGCGGAAACACGCGTGCAGCAGCCCACGCCTGGGGCGTAAGGAACCTTAGATCGGGCCGGAAGGTGGGCGGGGTGCGCGCCATCCCAGCTTGCTGAGCCATCACAAAGCCCCAATCGCCAAAACTTGGGACCAGCACATGATACGGAGTTGTCTGCAGGTAGGTTCCGGGCTGCTCGGGGCTGCTCACGCTTTCAAGCGTGGCCTTAATCGACCAGAAGGCCTCTCGCGCATAGAGCGGTGACCCAGCCTGGGTCACAAAGGCCCCACCAAAAGCTAGGTTTTCAACCACGAGACGATAGAATTCTGCGGAGTAGAGCTTGGACAGCGACAGATTTCGGGGGTCAGGCAGGTCAGCAATGATCACGTCATACCGGTCTTCGCTATCAGATAGGAATTTCCAGGCATCCATGTTCACAATACGGACCATGGCATCGGATAAAGCGTGGCTGTTCAAAGCGGCCAATGTATCATTGTCGCGAAAAATCTCGGTGACGCGCGGATCAAGGTCTACCAGCGTGACATCGTCGACGCTGTCATGGCGTAACACTTCGCGCACGGCCATGCCGTCGCCACCGCCTAAAATCAAGACGCGGGCCGGGCGGGCGACCACACCCATAACAGGGTGCACCAGCGCCTCGTGGTAGCGATATTCGTCTCGACTGTCGAACTGGATCGACTGGTCGAGAAACAACCGCGTCCTGTCACGAAAACGGGTCACGGTGATCGTCTGATAGGGCGTGGTCTCCGAGAAAATGATGTCGTCCTCATAGAGCGCGGCCTCCAACGCCGAAACAAGGCGTTCGGACTGCCAGAGCGCTGCCAAACAAGCGGTCAGCGCAACGGCCCAGACAGCCCAAAGAGACACAGACATCTTGTCGCGAAAGAACCAT
>NZ_JBDWVM010000345.1:0-2475 GCF_039984035.1 Planktotalea sp.
CTGTTCTGATCAAGGCATGTCTGGTCTCACGCCTGATGCCTTCGAACCTGCTTTGGTGAACTTACTAAGCGGTTGGGCGCTCCTCACCCCTTGCACCGTGATCGCCTGCGGCATGGTTGGATCGCGCCAAGGGTGGCAAGAAGCGCCCTATCGCGCCGTACCTTGCGCAGCCAAAAGCGATGCTTTGGTTCGGGTTGAAAACTGCGATGAAGCGCTGCAAGTCTGGCTGGTTCCAGGCGTAAAACAGAACGATCCCGCCGATGTGATGCGCGGCGAAGAAACTCAAATCGCAGGCTTTCTCGCCCTCAACGAGGACTGGGATGGCATCATCTGCCTTCCCGGCACGCACTCTAAGTGGGTGCACGTCAGCGCGGGTGAAATCGTTAGTTTTCAGACATTTATGACGGGTGAGCTATATCAAGCCATTGGTCATCACACGGTCCTGCGGCATTCTATTAACGATGATGCATGGGAGAGCGAGGCCTTCAAGCAGGCAATGTCTGATGTGCTTTCGCGCCCTGAGCGCCTTGCCAGCTTGCTGTTTCGCTTGCGCGCGAATGATCTGCTGCACGGGGCATCTAGCGGCGCCGCGCGCGCGCAGCTCTCCGGTGCATTGATCGGCGCGGAACTTGCTGCGTCCAAGCCCTATTGGCTCGGCCAAAACGTGGCTATAATCGGTGAAAACCGTTTAGCGGACCTTTACAGTTATGCGCTAAAGCAACAGGGCGTATCGGTACAACGCAGCGATGCGAATGCCGTCACGCCTGCTGGTCTTCTGGCAGCCTATACCTCTCTCTGATGGAGTAAATATCATGAGCAGACCCCTTATTGCGATCTTGCGCGGCGTGACCCCGCTGGAAGTGAAAGACATTGCAGCCGCCCTTATTGAGGAAGGCATCACACGTATCGAAGTGCCGATGAATTCACCTTCTGCGTTAGCCTCTATCGAAAACCTTGCAACGGCATTTGGCGACGTTGCCCAGATTGGTGCAGGTACAGTTTTGACGGTCGAAACTGTCAAAGACGTGTCCAAAGCGGGTGGCACATTGGTGGTCTCGCCCAACGCAAATATCGAAGTCATTTCAGCCACAAAATTGGCCGGTATGGACAGCTACCCTGGTGTCATGACCCCGACGGAATGCTTCGCGGCACTTGGCGCAGGGGCCGATGGTCTTAAACTGTTTCCCGCGTCTTTGCTCGGCGTTGATGGTCTGAAAGCCATCCGCGCCGTCTTGCCGCCAAACACGCCTGTCTATGCAGTGGGCGGCGCAGATCATACCAATTTCAAAGAGTGGATCGACGCCAGTGCAAATGGTTTTGGCATAGGTTCAGCGCTCTACAAGCCGGGCTTCAGTGTATCAGAGGTCACAACGCGTGCCCGCGCAATCGTTCGCGCCTATGACGAGGCGACAGCATGATATTTGATGATCGCAATTGCAGACTTGGCGAAGGCCCGTTGTGGCACCCGCTGCGTGAAGAGCTGTTTTGGTTCGATATCAACGCCAAAACACTTCATACCAAAGCGCAAAGTTGGACGTTTGATCTGACAGTAAGCGCTGCGGGGTGGATTGACGAAAACACGCTGCTCGTGGCCTCCGAAGTCGGTTTGCACAAATTTGATATCCCCTCCGGTGCCCTGTCTAACCCTATCGTCTCGATCGAAGCGGACAACAAAGTCACCCGATCCAACGACGGGCGCGCCGATCCATGGGGCGGGCTGTGGATTGGCACCATGGGCTACAAAGCAGAGAATGACGCCGGTGCGATTTATCGGTTCTACCAAGGCGAGCTTCGTAAATTGGCGCGCGACATTACTGTCTCCAACACAATATGCTTCACACCTGATCGCAGCTTCGCTCATTATTCCGATACTGTCACGCAGCAGGTTATGCGCGTTGCGCTTGATCCCGAAACGGGTTGGCCCAGTTCTGAGGCCGAAGTTTGGCTCGATCTGACAGAGGACGGGTTTAACCCCGATGGCGCTGTTGTGGATGCGAACGGCACGCTTTGGATCGCACTCTGGGGCGCGGCCCGCGTGAATGGATATGCACCAGATGGTACACTTGTCGCATCGCATGAAGTGGATGCCCAACAACCGACCTGCCCTGCATTTGGCGGGCCTGATCTTACAGATCTATACCTCACATCTGCCCATACGGGCATCATCGAAGATATCGGCAACAACGGCAAAACCTTTTGTTTGAAAGGCATCGCCAAAGGCCAACAAGAACATCGGATACGACTATGAAGCGTGCCCTTGGCGTATGCTATTACCCTGAGCATTGGAACGAGGAACGATGGACCATAGATGCAAAGCAAATGATCGACGCGGGTCTGAAATGGGTCCGCCTTGGCGAATTTGCATGGTCCAGACTGGAACCCGAAGCAGGCAATCTACAACTCGATTGGCTTGAGCGCGCGATAAATGTGCTCGGCGAAGCGGGGCTCGATGTCATTCTGGGAACCCCCACAGCC
>NZ_JBDWVM010000346.1:0-8843 GCF_039984035.1 Planktotalea sp.
GGGGTTTCCCGATGCGTGGGGGACAAAGCGGCGCTGGGCGGAAAACGATGTCAGCCCGTTCGAGAAAATGCGCGTTCTGAACCCAGCGCCAAACGCGGGTAAAGTCGCGAAATTGGCCCGTGATTTTGCCGATACCTTTCCGACGCTTCAGGACGTGAAAATCAAACAAGCTTGGGCAGGCATGATCGATGTGATGCCCGATGTGGTGCCCATTGTCGATAGCTGCGCGCCCTTGCCGAACCTGACGATCTGCACGGGGATGTGCGGGCATGGCTTTGGCATAGGGCCGGCCTTTGGGCGGATCACCGCAAAACTGATGCAAGGCCTTGAGACAGCTCACGATTTGAACCGCTTCAGGTTCAACCGCTTTTCCGATGGGTCCAAATTGGTCCTTGGTCCAAACCTTTAACGATACGCCTGATCTTGTTGCTTTCATTGAAGTAATCAGACCTCTTAATGTAGATGAGAAAGAACGCATATGCCCATCCACAACCGCTTTGCAGATTTACACGCCGAGATCACAGAATGGCGTCGTCATCTGCATACGATCCCTGAACTCGACTTCGATTTGCCAAAAACGTCGGCTTACGTTGAAGAACGTTTGCGCGAGATTGGTGTCGATCAGCTTGAAACGGGTGTGGCGCAAACCGGCATGGTCGCGGTGATCAAAGGCAAGACAGATACCTCAGGTCGCGTCATCGCATTGCGGGCTGACATGGACGCTTTACCGATCCTTGAGGCGGCGGATGTAGAGTATAAATCGACCCATGATGGCAAGATGCATGCCTGCGGGCATGACGGTCATACGGCGATGCTATTGGGCGTTGCGAAATACCTCGCGGAGACGCGCAATTTCGACGGCACGGCTGTGCTTTTGTTCCAACCTGCCGAAGAAGGTGGCGGCGGTGGCCGCGTCATGGTCGAAGAGGGCGTGATGGACACATACGGCGTGCAAGAGGTTTATGGCATTCACAACATGCCGGGCGGCGCTGTTGGGCATTTCGCCATTCGCGCGGGCGGATTGTTGGCGGCTGTGGATGAGTTTTCATTGACGATCACCGGCATGGGCGGGCATGGCGCCGCCCCGCATGAGGCGATTGATCCGAACATTTGCGCGGCTCATATGATGCTGGCCCTGCAAAGCATCGTGAGCCGAAATGTCGATCCTTTGAAGAACGCGGTTGTGTCGGTGTGCACCATGAGCAACGACAGCAGTGTGTTCAATGTGATCCCGCAAACTGTGCAGCTTGGTGGCACAGTTCGAACGCTCGATGGTGATGTGCGCGATTTGATTGAGCGCCGTTTTCGCAAGATTGTAGAAGCGACGGCGGAGGCTTATGACTGCGGCGTCGAAATCACCTATGATCGCGGCTATCCCGTGACGGTAAACACAGAAGAGCATACAGGCTTTGCCGCCGATGTCGCGCGCAAGGTTGCGGGCGAGCAGGCTGTGGATGATGATACGCCCCCTATTATGGCGGGCGAAGATTTCTCTTATATGTTAGAGTCGCGCCCCGGTGCTTATATCTTTCTTGGAAATGGGGAAGAGGGCGCAACAGTCCATCACCCCGAATATATTTTTAACGACGATGCGATCCCTGCAGGCTGTTCCTGGCTTGCCGGTATGATCGAAAACAGAATGCCTGCTGCTTAAGGAGCCCAGATTATGCCTATCAAAAACCGTCTTGCCGAAATGCTGCCCGAAATCACCGAATGGCGCCGTGATCTGCACGAGAACCCTGAAATCCTGTTCGAAACCCACCGCACCTCAGCGATTGTTGAAGAAAAGCTGACCGCTTTTGGCTGCGATGAAGTCGTGGGCAAGATTGGCCGCACGGGCGTCGTTGGTGTGATTAAGGGTAAGAGCAACACATCGGGCAAGGTCATCGGGCTGCGCGCGGATATGGATGCTTTGCCGATCCATGAGCAAACGGGGCTTGAGTATGCCTCTAAAACGGATGGCGCGATGCATGCTTGCGGGCATGATGGTCACACGGCAATGCTACTGGGCGCGGCGAAGTACCTGTCCGAGACACGTAATTTCGATGGAACAGTCGTCGTGATCTTCCAGCCAGCGGAAGAGGGCGGCGGCGGTGGCCGTGAGATGTGCGAAGATGGCATGATGGAGCGCTTTGGCATCCAAGAGGTTTACGGCATGCACAACTGGCCGGGTCTTCCAGTAGGTGAGTTTGCGATCCGCCCTGGTCCGTTCTTTGCCGCGACCGATCTTTTTGACATTGAGGTTGAGGGGCGCGGCGGGCATGCGGCCAAGCCTAACGACACGATTGATACGACGGTTATGGCAAGCCAACTGGTGCTTGCGCTGCAGACGATCGCATCGCGCAATGCCGATCCGGTGGAGCAGATTGTTGTGTCCGTGACCTCCTTCGAGACGTCATCGAACGCGTATAACGTGATCCCGCAAAAAGTCGCGATCAAGGGCACAGTGCGCACGATGAGCAAGGAACTCCGCGATCTGGCCGAGACCCGCATGGGCGAGATTTGCCAAGGGATTGCAGCAACGTTCGGGGGCACAATCAAGCTTGATTATGATCGCAATTACCCTGTGATGATCAACTCTGAAGAGCAAACCGCATTTGCCGCCAAGGTCGCTGAGACTGTTTCGGGCAAGCCAACGCAAGACGCGCCGCTGGTGATGGGTGGTGAAGATTTCGCCTTCATGCTAGAAGAACGCCCCGGCGCTTACATTGTCGTGGGTAATGGCGATACGGCGATGGTGCACCACCCTGAGTATAACTTTAACGATGAAACCAGCCCCGCAGGCGCAAGCTGGTGGGCTGAGATCGTTGAGCAGCGTATGCCAGCGGCCTAAATGCGCCGCTTTATTCCCTGCCAAGTCAAAGGCACGAGCGATATCGGAACTACCCAAGACTACGGTCAGGGTGTGTTCCGTGTGAACCGCCCCTTGGGGAAAATCCTTGGTGGCCCGAATGGGCTGCCAAAGCGCGGCGGGCTATGGCGTATCGAAACGAAGGAGCACCATCGCCTCTTTGCGATTTTGCGACACTACGATGGCGGCGGGGACGAGCCGGTGTTGTGGACCGAGTATGAGAGCCGCCGAACGTTGAAAATGTCGGGCAAAGCTGAAGCCGACCTCTACTTTCGTCCTGCCTATCGCTTCGAATACCTGTTGTTTTTGTGGGAACATATTGATCCACTGATTCAAGTGCAGTTCCGCGTTGCGGTGTTTTTGACGTTGGCGTCTGTGTTCCTAGGGTTTGTGCTGGGCTATGCGATTGCATGAAAAAGCAGGCCCAAGGTGGTGATCCTTGAGCCTGCTATATGCGTTTATTGCTGCATCTGCTCGGCAAGGAAGGGTTCAGGGCTGTCCACTTCGTCCAAGCGTTTTCCGTTGATCAGCCAATAGCGGTTGCCCACATTGCGCAGGAAGCTTCTGTCATGGCTGACCAACATAGAGGTCGCCCCATGTTTGATCAGCTCGTCCTCAAGCGCTTCTTGTCCCTCGATATCCAGATGGTTTGTGGGTTCATCCAGTAGATAGAAATTGGGCATTTTGAGCCGCAGAATCAGCATTGCAAGACGCGCCTTTTGCCCACCTGAGAGCGCGCCGATCTTGGTATCTTGCATTTGCATCGTCACGCCCGCGCCGACAAGAGCGCTGCGCGCGCGTTGATCGCCGATGTCAAATTGCGACGTCACTACATGAAGCGGTGTTTGGGCGTCAGGCAGTTGGCTCAGATGTTGATCCGAATAGGCCGAAACGACAGACAGCGCGCATTTAACAGGGCTTTCGGCGCCTTCTAGCGCCTGCTGCATCATCTTGATCAACTGTGTCTTGCCCGTCCCATTCGCGCCAAGCAGCACAATTCGATCCCCCGGCAATATCCACTTTTGACCCGTTTTATAGAGCAAGCGACCATCTGGTGTCTGCACGCTTAGATCATTCAATGTGAGCAGAGCCTTGGCGTGGGTGCCGCTGTTGGTGAGTTTGATGTCACCGGCGCTGCGGCTTTGATAGGCGGGTTTGGCGGCGGCCTCCATTCGCGCGGCGCGATCGTTGAGCTGTTTGGTCTTGGTGATCAACAGATCAGAGCCAGAGTTGATACCGATGTTTTTTAGCTTTGCCGCTTGCTTTCGCAACTGCTGGGCCTTGTTTAGATCGTTGGCAAAGCGACGCTCGTCTGCGGCATCGGCCTCATCCAGACTTGCGCGCGCTGGCGTGAAGGGGAGTTGAAAGACGCGCGATTGCTCTTGACGCAAAAACAGGGTGCGATTGCAGGTCGCGTCGAGGAACGCGCGATCATGGGAGGTCATGAAAACCGTAACTGCGCGGGGCAAGTCGCGCAGCCACTCTTGTAGGAATCCGATGCGTTGCAGGTCGAGATGGTTGGTCGGTTCATCCAAAAGCAGCACGTCTGGTTCAGTGATCCAGACCGCCGCCAGCAGGGCAGTGCGCTGCCATCCACCGCTCAATTCGCGCAAGGGGCGGTGGCGTAGATCTTCAGCGACAGACAGATCGTCCAGCACCACCTCGACGCGCCATGTATCATATTCCGCTTGCTCGGCGGGCAGGGCGGCAAGCACCCAATCATAGAGCGTTTGGGAGAGTGCGGTTTCAGGAATATGCTGGGTCACATAGCCGACGCGCAAGCCACGCGCGCGGGTGATTTCGCCTTCGGTGGGTTCAGATGTTTCAGCCAAACAGTCCAAAAGCGTGGTTTTACCGCGCCCGTTGGCCGCAACAAGACCGATGCGGTCCCCTTTGGATATCGTCAGTGTTAGATCGGTGAAAAGCGGATCGCCAAGGATCACGCCCAAAGCGTTGATATTGATAAGTGTCATAGAAATCTCAGGTCAAATAGAACGGGTGCCGCAGCGCGGCTTTGGGCAGACCTAATGAGATGGTGTTCTCTGGGGTCGGCCCTGCAAACGAATTTACAGGGCGTCGCGGGGACCATGCTGAAGTCGGCGTGTTATTCGCATGTTCAGCTCGTGCCCTCCCGTTGTGTGCATTGACCTTAGCAAGAATGTTAAGAAACAAAATCCGCTCTGGCAAGGGTGCAGTCCTGAGGGCACTGCGGGGCGGCGTGCAAATGCTCGCTTGCCGCACCCATCTGCGCGCGATACACCGCCCGTCATGACACATACCGCTACAATCGTCTGCATTAAGTGGGGCACGCTCTTCGGCCCTGAATATGTGAACCGTCTCTATTCTGGCGTGCGCCGGAATATGAACCGTCCTATTCGTTTCATCTGTATGACCGAAAACTCTGATGGGTTTCACCCCGATATCGAAGTGCTCGATCTGCCGGTGGAGCCGTTCTTGGAGCCGATGAATGCGGCGCTCGCGGTGGCGAACAGGCAGGGCGCGATGCGCAAGGTGTCGTTGTTCAAGCCAGGTTTGATCTCCGATTTGGAAGGGCCTGTTTTGGGCTTTGATTTGGATGTGGTGATCACCGGTAATCTGGACGATATTTACGAGATGGCAGCAGGCAAGGTCGCTATGCGTCATGACTGGACGGAAAAGCGCAAAGGGCGTCCGACGGGGCATGGATCGGTGTTCCGCTATGATCCCGAAGCGCATACGTTTCTCTATAACGATCTCGCGGCCAACCCTTATGACGAGGTGGAAAAAGCGCGCGGATCAGAGCAGCGGTACACCTCGCATAAGGCGATGGACAACGCCTGTTTTGAGTACATTCCGCCAGAATGGGTGGTGTCGTTCAAATACGATTGCAATCCGTTCCCAACCAACTATCTGCGCCCGCCAAGCCTGCCAAATGATGCGCGCGTGGTGTGTTTTCATGGCCGTCCTAAGATGACAGACGCGTTGGAAGGTTACACAGGGCAGATCATTCGCTACTCAAAACCCTGCGCTTGGCTCAAAGAGCATTGGATCACGCGTAGTCAGGCCGATTTGGGCGAAAACTACGCCTAACCCCTTATTTCAGCTTTCAAAATAAACTTCCGCCGGAGGCTCCGCGCGGCGCCAAGAGGCGTGTCGTTTCTTGATCAAAGACACAGCGCTTGACGGAATCATTCGCTTTCTCCATTATCTGAACAAGCGTTCAATAAATCGGAGCCACTGCCATGTTCACCCATTCCATGACTTTTGATCTTGGAGAAGACATCAATGCCCTGCGCGATATGGTGCATCGTTGGGCGCAAGAGCGCGTCAAACCGATGGCGGCTGAGATTGACGCCTCAAATGAATTTCCCCCAGAGCTTTGGGCGGAAATGGGCGAGCTCGGCTTGCATGGCATCACGGTCGATGAAGAATTCGGCGGCTCGAACATGGGCTACCTTGCGCATGTGATCGCGGTTGAAGAAATCGCGCGTGCGTCGGCCTCTGTTTCGCTGTCTTATGGGGCGCATTCGAACCTCTGTGTGAACCAGATCAGCTTGAACGGCACGCCAGAGCAGAAGGCGAAGTACCTGCCTGATCTTGTGTCGGGTCAACACGTTGGTGCCTTGGCGATGTCTGAGCCAAATGCGGGGTCCGACGTTGTGTCGATGAAACTGCACGCCGAAAAGCGCAACGATCACTACCGCCTGAACGGTAATAAATACTGGATCACCAATGGCCCTGATGCGGAAACCTTGGTGGTTTATGCGAAGACGGACCCTGATGCAGGCTCCAAGGGCATGACGGCCTTCCTGATTGAAAAGTCGATGACGGGTTTCTCAACGAGCAATCATTTCGACAAGCTTGGCATGCGTGGATCAAACACAGCTGAGCTGATTTTTGAGGACGTGCAAGTGCCGTTTGAAAACGTGCTTGGGGAAGAGGGCAAGGGCGTGCGCGTCTTGATGTCCGGTCTTGATTACGAACGTGTGGTGCTCTCGGGCATTGGCACGGGCATCATGGCGGCCTGCCTTGATGAAATCATGCCCTACATGGTGGAGCGCAAACAATTTGGTCAAAGCATCGGTAACTTCCAACTGATGCAGGGCAAGATCGCGGACATGTACACCAAGATGAACACAGCCCGCGCCTATGTCTATGAGGTCGCGCGCGCTTGCGACAAAGGGCAGGTGACGCGTCAGGATGCTGCGGCTTGTGTGCTCTATGCATCCGAGGAGGCGATGGTTGTCGCGCACCAAGCGGTGCAGGCGATGGGCGGTGCGGGCTTCCTGAACGACAGCCCCGTTGCGCGTATCTTCCGCGATGCGAAATTGATGGAGATTGGTGCGGGCACCTCGGAAATTCGCCGCATGCTGATCGGTCGCGAGTTGATGGGAGCCATGGGCTAATGCCGCGCTGGCTGCTTTGGACACCTTTGGTGGTGCTCACAGTGGCCGCAGGCTTGTTTGGATTTCGCATGGGATGGATCGCAGCAACGATCACTGAAACCGATGTGATCGACAGATATGCCGCGCATTACTTGAGCCAAGACAGCGCCAGATCAGCCACGGCATGCCACGCAGTTCCAAGCACCCAAAAGGGCGTTTGGCTGGTGGTCATCTGTGGTGAGAAATCCTGCGAAGCCACGCAGAACGATGACTATTCAGAATATCATGCGAACCGGCTTGGTCGCTTGGTTCACGCGGGTGATCCGCAGTGTGGCCGCAAAAGCGAAAGGTTTGAGGCGTAAATGTTAAAGAGCCATCAAACATATGAAACGCTTTATGCCGATTTCCGTTGGGATGTTCCCGAGCAGGTGAATATGGCCGCGCAATGTCTGGCATATCCTGCGGAACAGGTTGCGATCCTTGATTTTGAGCATGGGCCTTGCAGCTATGGTGAGCTAGAGGCGCGCAGTGCGGCCTTGGCAGAGGCGTTGCGCGCGCAAGGGATTGAACGCGGAGATCGCGTGGGCGTTTTGCGCTCGCAAGATGTGTGGACGGCGGCAGCGCATTTGGCGATTTGGTCGCTCGGCGCGATTTCCGTGCCTTTGTTTACCCTGTTCCAAAAGCAAGCCTTGGACTCGCGCACGGGTGATGCGGGCGTTTCGGTGATTGTGACGGATGCGAGCAATGCGCAGCGCGAGATGAGCGCGCCGGCCTTGGTGCCTGATGGGCTGAACTGGACGCTCGGTGATAGGCTGACTTGCGTCGACACAGGCGCGGAAGACCCTGCCTGTTTGATCTATACCTCTGGCACGACAGGCACGCCCAAGGGGGCGCTGCATGGGCATCGGGTACTCTCAGGGCACTTACCGGGCGTTGAGATGAGCCATGATTTTCTGGGTCAAGAGGGCGATTGCCTGTGGACCCCTGCAGATTGGGCGTGGATTGGCGGGCTCTTTGATGTGCTGATGCCCGCGCTGGCCTTGGGTGTTCCCGTCGTGGCAGCGCGTTTGGCAAAGTTTACGCCAGAGGCCTGCGCCGATGTGATCGCGCGCACCAAGGCGCGCAACGTGTTTTTCCCGCCGACAGCGCTGCGGATGCTCAAAGCGAGCGATATGAAGATAGACGGCCTGCGCACTGTTGCCTCTGGCGGCGAACCTCTGGGCGCGGAAATGCTAGATTGGGGGCGTCGTAGCTTCGGGCTACAGATCAACGAATTTTACGGTCAAACCGAATGCAATATGGTGGCGAGTTCCTGCGCTGCGCTGTTCGCGCCAAGCGCGGGGTGCATCGGAAAACCTGCCCCCGGATTTGAGATTGCGGTCTTGGACAGCGATGGCAAACCAAGCTTGGAAGAGGGCGATGTTGCTATTCGCAAGGGCGCGGCGTCGATGATGTTGCGCTATTGGGAGCGCCCCGACGCCACCGCAGAGAAGTTCAAAGGCGATTGGATGATCACAGGTGATCGCGGTATTTGGGACGGCGGTTATCTGCGATTTATGGGCCGCGAGGATGATGTGATTACATCGTCAGGCTATCGCATCGGCCCGTCGGAAATCGAGGACTGTTTG
>NZ_JBDWVM010000347.1:0-11460 GCF_039984035.1 Planktotalea sp.
AAATGGGCGAAGAAACCGAGATGCCAGAGGGCGAAGCCCCGCTTGAGCCACCTCAACCCCAGCCAATTTCTGACGCTGACCCGAATTATCAAGTCTATGACACGCAGTTCGATGAAGAAGTGCGCGCCGAAGATTTGGCTGAACCAATTGAGCTGGAACGCCTGCGCGCTTATCTCGATCAACAGCTAGAACCGCTCAAAGGGGCCGTGTCGCGCCTTGCGAACAAATTGCAGCGCCGCTTGCAGGCCCAGCAAAACCGCTCTTGGGAATTCGACCTTGAGGAAGGTACGCTCGACGCCGGCCGCCTCGCCCGCGTTATCGCCAACCCGACAACGCCGCTCAGCTTTAAGGTCGAGCAAGACACAGAATTCCGCGACACCATCGTGACGCTGCTGCTGGACAACTCTGGCTCCATGCGCGGTCGCCCGATTTCCATCGCCGCAATTTGCGCGGACGTTCTCGCCCGCACGCTAGAGCGCTGCAACGTGAAGGTCGAAATCCTCGGCTTCACCACCCGTGCTTGGAAAGGCGGGCAAAGCCGCGAAGCATGGCTGAATGCGGGCCGCGATCAACAGCCCGGCCGCCTTAACGATCTACGCCACATCATCTACAAAAGCGCCGACAGCCCATGGCGCCGCGCCCGCCCGAACCTCGGGCTGATGATGAAGGAAGGCTTGCTGAAAGAGAACATTGACGGCGAAGCGCTCGAATGGGCCCACCGCCGCATGGCAGGCCGCCCCGAAGCGCGTAAAATCCTGATGGTGATCTCCGATGGCGCGCCCGTGGATGACAGCACATTGTCCGTGAACCCTGCCAACTACCTTGAGAAGCACCTACGCGACGTCATTGAAATGGTTGAGAAAAAACGCGCCGTCGAATTGCTCGCCATCGGTATCGGCCACGATGTAACTCGCTACTACGAGCGCGCCGTAACGATCACCGATGTGGAGCAACTTGCTGGCGCCATGACCGAACAACTCGCCGCCCTCTTCGACAACGACCCCCGCGCCCGCGCAAGGGTGATGGGCATGCGTAAGGCTGGTTAAATGCGCTGACCTGCAACCGTCATGCTGACGATTTGCAGGTCAGCGCCGTTTTCTAAGGCATCTCGGAACAAAGGCCATTGCCCACCAGCGCATAACAAACACGATACCATTGTCCCAACACCGCAAACCAGTTCCCCTTCACGCAGCAAGCCCACTTAGCTAAATGTCTGCTCTGCGGACTTTCTTGCTATTGGTGCTATTCATGTAATTGCTTATAGCCGACAGGCTAGAAGCGGATGACAATCGTTAGAATGAAAGAACTTTGATGAACGACTACTCTGAAGTTTTATACGTTCTACACATCGTATTGATCGCGATCAGGGCTACAGAAAACCCTAAAAAGGCACGTATATTTGCGGATGTCGTTCACAACGCACCCAGCATGATAACGGCTGGCACTACAGAAGAAGAAATCGCCGAAAAGGTAATGCTAAACGCGAATCGACAAGGTGTTGGCAACTACTTTTCAAAGCTCTTCGCAAAGGCAAAGACCGAGTAGCTTTGGGCTCAAAGCGGACATTCACCGCTAGGGCTCCTAGACTGTGTTGATAAGAAGCCAAACGGCTATTCCGCTCATAGAACCCTACCTACCAAATTTTGATATCCATTGTGTCACGCGCGGTAATCCAGCGCATACCCTACAAATTTCCCAAAATACCCATGGCCCAACTACTATTAGCAACGCAAAATAGGTGACGGTATGCTCCCACATATTTGAAGGCACGGGAAACAAAAATCCACCAACCAAACTCCATCGAACAAGGAATTGAAAATAAGGTTTCAACTTTATATCTCCTATTGCGATTTGCAGATGTCAGGTTTCTGCGCTTAGTTGTCGTTTGTAAATGCTGCAACATCGGTAGCTATGGGCTCAAACCAGACATTCTCTGCATATTCCACAAACCGCTCGCCATAAGAGCATGGTATACACTAGGTGCGCCAACCACGAACTACTGATTGCAAGTCACAGCGCTACGACAAACCCGTATACCCCCGCCGCTCTCACCTCTTTTCCGCTTTAGCTTCGCCCCCACACGGTGCAAACTCCAACACGGCCCAAAGGAGAAGATCACCATGTTTCAGAGCTTTGACACCACCAGCAGCCCCGAACATGGGTCGTCCCGCCTCGCCGATCTACGCGCTCAGATGGTGGCAGAAGGCATAAACGGCTTCCTCATCCCCCGCGCCGATGCGCATCAAGGCGAATACGTCGCGCCACGCGACGAACGGCTGCTATGGCTCACGGGCTTCACAGGCTCCGCCGGCTTTTGCTGCGCACTTGAAACCGACGCGGGTGTCTTCATCGATGGGCGTTATCGCACACAGGTGAAAACGCAGGTCGATCTGGACCACTTTAGCCCCGTCCCGTGGCCCGAAACCTCGCTCTCGGATTGGCTCAAGGAGCAACTGCCGGACGGCGGAGTGATTGGATTTGATCCATGGCTCATGCCCCAAGGTCAGTTGGAAGCCCACGAGAAAGCGCTTGCAGACACAGGCATCACGCTCAAACCCACAGAGAACCTCGTGGATCGCATCTGGGCTGATCAACCTGCCCCGCCCATGACACTTGCCTTCGCCTACCCTATTGAATACGCGGGTAAATCCTCCGTCGACAAACGCCAAGACTGCGCCAATGATATTAGCGGCAAAGGCGAAGACGCCGCCGTCATCACCCTGCCCGATAGCCTCTGTTGGCTCTTGAATGTGCGCGGCAACGACGTGTCCAAGACACCGCTGATGCATGGCTTTGCGGTGCTTCATGCCGATGCCAAAGTTCAGCTCTTTGTTGAACCGGAAAAGACCGCCGCGCTTGACCCTGATCCATCGATCACCCAAGCCGCGCCTGCTGAATTCCTCGCCGCGCTCGCGGCGTTAACGGGCAAAGTGCGCTGTGACAAAATTTCTGTCCCTGTTGCCGTCATTCATGCGCTGCAAAGCGGCTCGGCGGAAATCACATATGGCGACGAGCCTTGCGTTTTGCCCAAGGCCCGCAAGAACTCTGTTGAAATCGCAGGCACCCGCGCCGCCCATATCACCGATGCCACCGCCATGTGCGAACTGCTCTGCTGGCTAGAGGCACAACCCTCTGGCAGCACAACCGAAATCGACGTTGTCACGCAGCTGGAGCAACGCCGCCGCGCCACGAATGCGCTGCAAGACATCAGCTTTGACACCATTGCGGGCGCTGGCTCCAACGGCGCAATCATGCACTACCGCGTCACGCATGAGACCTCGCGCACCCTAGAAAACGGTGATCTTCTGGTGCTCGACAGTGGCGGTCAGTACCTTAACGGAACAACCGATATCACCCGCACAATCGGGATTGGCGACGTCGAAAATGAAGAGCGCGAGGCCTTCACCCGCGTGTTGCAAGGCATGATCGCGATCTCAAAAATGCGCTGGCCCAAGGGCCTCGCTGGGCGCGATATAGAAGCGGTTGGGCGCGTGCCGCTCTGGCGCGCGGGGCAAGACTTCGATCACGGCATCGGCCACGGCGTCGGACATTTCCTCGGTGTGCATGAAGGCCCACAGCGTCTCAGCCGCATCAGCAAAGTGCCGCTTGAACCGGGCATGATCCTCTCGAACGAACCGGGCTACTACCGCGAGGGCGCCTTTGGCATTCGCATCGAAAATCTTATTGTTGTTCAACCCGCTGGCACGCTTGCGAGCGAAGACACGCACCGCGAGATGTATGATTTCGAAACGCTGACTTACGTGCCAATTTCCCGCGATCTGATCCGCACGGACGTGCTCAGCGTTGATGAAATCTCTTGGATGAACAGCTATCACGCTGCTTGTTTTGAAAAGCTCGATGGGCTTTTGAGCGAAGCTGCCCAAGACTGGCTACAACGCGCAACGCAGCCGCTTTAGATCGGCTTAACCTTGCGCGTCTCTAAGTCGTTTCACCGCCTCTTCAGACATGTCATATCTCAGAGAATACGTGCCTGTTTTGACCACAGCTTCAGGCGTTTCGATATTCAAAACACTCAGCGTTTGGCGGAGATGCATGCCAGATAAGGGAATGTAATCAGGGTCTTCGCCCGAAAACCGATTGTAAAACCGACCACCGAACCAACTGCTCCGCCGTTTGGCTGCACGCGCAACTTGATTGCGAAAATGAAGGATTTGGATCAAACCTTCTATGTCATGGGGATAAAGATCCGCCGCTTTGCTAAAAGACGCGCCAAAGTTGAAGGGAAATTGCTGCGACAGGGATTTCATAGCAGCCGATTGACCCGCCTGACCTTTGAGTATGGGTTTGTTCATGATGCAATCATATGTAGGCACTATCACCCCGAATTCAACCCCAGGCTCTAGCTATGCTCTTCCGCCGCCGTATCCGCCAAGGCCTTGTTATAGGCCTTGAGCGCATCGACGTGATAGAGCGCGCCCCAAAGTTCGGGGGCTTGGCCCTCGCCTGTCAATGTGACCACAGGAATGAACGTGACGCCCGATTTATCAAAGATCGGCATCGCCGCCTCTAGCGTTGCGTTGCCGTCCACATAAATCCCATCTGCGATCATGGCCCAACAGCCCTCTTCGTCGATGCCGTCCTCTTTCTTTCGCATTTCATTGGCCACGCGGAACATCGCCAGCAAATAGGCCTGCGGACCGGCCGCCAAGTGAATGTTGCGCCGTTCCAATTGGGTGAGGAAGAAGGAACGATCCACGAGGCGCGAGGCGAGCGCGGTGGAGAGCGAAACAGAGACCATCACGGCCAAACCGGTCTGCCAATCGCCCGTCAATTCGAACACAATCAGCGTCGTCGAAATCGGCGATCCAATCACAGCCGCGGCCACCGCGCCCATCCCTGCCAAAGCATAAAGCGTGTGTGATCCGCTGATATCGGGCAAAATGCTGGTCGCGATCAGGCCAAAGGCCAAACCCGTCAACGCGCCGATCATCAAGGAGGGGGAAAAGATACCTCCGCCCATGCGCCCTGCCATTGTGATCGCCACCGCAATCACCTTGAGCACCGCAAAGACCACCGCCTCATGCAAGAGCAATTCGCCCGTCAGCGCGGCGGACGTCGTCTCATATCCAACCCCAATGATATGCGGGAACTGAATTGCCAGAAGACCCAACAAAGCGCCTGCCAATGTCGGGCGCATCCAATACGGCAGCCCAATGCGGGTCTGCAGGCGCGTCTCGAAATCATCTGCCCAGAAGACGCAGCGCATCAATGTGACAGCGACCAAACCGCAGACAAGACCCAGAATGAGGAACGCGGGCAGCTCGGAATAAAACTCCAGCGCCGTCGTTTCATGCAGCGCAAATTCCGCGGTATCGCCAAAGATCAATCTGTTGATCACCGTGCCTGCAACGCTCGCAATCACGATGGGCGCAAAGGCATGAACTGCGAAATGGCGCAGCACCACTTCGAGCGCGAACAAGGCCCCCGCAATGGGCGCGTTAAAACTCGCCGAAACCGCAGCAGCAACCGCGCATCCCAGCAAATCGCGCCCTGTAATTCCATCCGCACGGATAAGATTGCTGACCCAACTTGAGATCATCGCCGCGATATGGACCACAGGCCCTTCGCGCCCTGTTGATCCGCCGGTGCCGAGCGTGATCATCGATGACAGCGCCGACGCGATGCCAGCTTTTTTCTCGACACGCCCGTTGTTGAGCGCCGCGCCTTCGATCACGTCGGAAACAGATCGCACACGGCGATCGGGCGTGAAATGATGCAGGATAATCCCTACCGTCAACCCGCCCGCCATGGGGATCAACAACACCCAGTACCACGCCAATCCTTCGGCAAAGCTGTGCAGCTTGGCGACGTCATCAACGCCGTAAAGTGTTGTTTGTATGAATGAAATTCCAAATCGAAATGCGACAGCTGCCAAACCTGCAGCGATGCCCACCATCAAGGCAATGAACCAGAATTGGATTTGTGACGGGCCCTGTTTGCGCAGCAACTGCCAGCCAGAGCCGCAGCTTGATCTCATGTCCTGCATCATGGCCTTTGCAGCCAGGGATGCAGCATTCAGCACCTTAACCCACCAAAAGCGCACGTGCCGCACCGCGCGCCTCTTCAGTGATCGTGTCGCCAGAAATCATGCGTGCGATCTCATCAACGCGCTCGCCCTCATCGAGCGGAACAACCGTGCTCAGTGTCGCGTTCTTCACCACGCGTTTTTCAACACGCCAATGATGGCCACCAAGGGCTGCAACCTGCGGTGAATGCGTCACCACCAACACTTGGCCCCCGCTTGCAAGCTCGGCCAACCGTCGTCCAACCGCATCCGCCGTCGCGCCGCCAACGCCGCGATCAATCTCGTCAAAGATCATCGTGATCGCCTTGGCGTCATCAGACAGGCACACCTTGAGCGCCAATAGAAAGCGGCTCAGTTCACCGCCTGATGCGATCTTGTTCAACGGCCCACTCGGCGCGCCGGGGTTGGTCGCCACGCTAAAGGCCACAGCATCACGCCCCGCCCTGCTTGCGCTTGTGTCGGTCACCTGTGTTTTGAAAACCGCCCGCTCCATTTTGAGCGGTGCAAGCTCTGCACTGACCGCCTTGTCGAGCTTCAAAGCCGCTTTTGCGCGTGCCTCGCTCAGCGCTGTCGCCGCAAGATCGTAGGCCGTCTCTGCCTCGCTCACAGCGCGCCGCGCATCGCCAAGTTTGGCGTCCCCTGCATCCAACGCCTCAAGGCGCACCCGCAAATCGCCTGCAAATACAGCCAACTCATCGGGGGTTACATTATGCTTGCGCGCGAGGCCACGGATCGCGAACAACCGCTCTTCGCATTGCTCAAGCTCCGCAGGGCTGAAATCAAGGTTATCGAGGCATTGTTCAACACCAGAGGTCGCTTCACCCAACTCATCCAAAGCACGGCTCAGCGTCGCGAGCGGGCCATCAAGCATACCCTCTGCACTGCCAGCAACACCATCTAGCCAACGGATGGCTTCGCTCATCGCGCCTTCTGCGCCCTCAAGGCCCAGCATCGCATGGGCGCGCGCCACATCATCGCGGATCTTCTCCGCGCCCTGCATGGCTCGGCGACGCGTATCCAGTTCGCCCTCTTCCCCCGCTTGCGGATCAAGCGCATCGAGTTCGGCCACAGCATGACGCAGGAAATCTTCCTCCTCGCGCACGGCTGCAATCGACGCCTCAAGCGCGCTCAATTCCTTGCGAAACCGAGAGAGATCTTTCCAAGCCGCCCCAACCGCGCTGTGCAGCTTGGGCTTGGCCATAAACTCATCAAGCAGCGCCATATGCCCCTTGGGATCAAGCAAGCCGCGATCATCATGTTGGCCGTGCAATTCAACCAAAGTCTCAGACAACATCCGCAACACATCGCCAGAACAGCGGCGGGTGTTCACCCAAGCCGTTTTGCGCCCATCGCTGCGGTTTACGCGTCTTAGGATCAGCTCATCACCGCTGGGCAGGCCTGCCTCTTCGAGAATGGCATGCGCTGCATGATCCTCGCTGAGATCGAAAACCGCTGTGACCTCGCCCTGCTCGGCGCCGCTGCGCACCAGTTCCGCGCGCCCGCGCCAGCCAAGAACAAAACCAAGGGAATCCAGTAGGATAGACTTACCTGCACCGGTTTCACCGGTCAGCACATTCAAGCCATTCTGAAAATCCAATTCCAGATGGTCGATGATCAAAATGTCCCGAATATCGAGCGTGCGCAGCATTTAAGTGACCCCACGCGCGTCAAACGCGCGCCAATTTTTCCTTACAGCCACTTGCCTTGCAACATCTGGCGATAGACCTGACGCAGCCAGCCATCGCCTGCCGCTTCTAGCTCAAGACCACGACCTGTGAGCAGCTTAAAGCTATCCTCATACCAATCGGTGCCCTTGTAGTTGTGACCAAGGATCGCGCCAGCGGTTTGTGCCTCTTGCGTCAGACCCAGCGACAAATAGGCCTCGACCAAGCGATGCAAAGCTTCTGGTGTATGCGTTGTCGTCTGGAAATCCTCGACCACGACGCGGAAACGGTTGATCGCCGCGGTGTAGTGATCACGGCGCAAATAGTAGCGTCCGATTTCCATTTCCTTGCCAGCCAAGTGATCAAACGCGAGATCAAACTTCAAAATCGCAGAGCGCGCATATTCGCTGTCTGGATAGAGTTCGATCACCGTGCGCAAGCCTTGCAAGGCTTGGAACGTCAGCCCCTGATCGCGGCCCACATCTTCGATCTGGTCATAATAGCTCAGCGCCAGCAAATATTGTGCATAGGCTGCATCGTCATCCGTTGGATAGACATCAATGAAGCGCTGCGCTGCGCCGCGCGAATTCTCATAATCTTTATCTTTGTGATACGAGAACGCCTGCATAATCAGCCCGCGTTTCGCCCATTCGGAATAAGGATAAAGGCGTTCGACTTCACCGAAATAGAAGGCCGCATCGTCTTCGCGCTTGCGCTCTAGTTCGAATTCACCGCGCTCAAAAATCTGCTCAGCTGTGAAGGTGTCCAAAGGCGCATCCGCAGGGCCACCCAAGAAACGCGCAACAGCGCCGCCGCCGCCACCGCCGCAGCCAGAAAGAGTCATCGAAACGAGGACAGCAGCAGTCAGAGAGAGACGTGCGGTTTTACGTTTCATAGCAGCACCTTTGATCGAACCTGTCAGAGTTTTATCCCTGTTTTCACCTTGGTCCTAGCACATAATATCGCGATGCAAAATGGCAATGACCCGAAATCTTGGGGCAAACCTAACGATCTTGAAAAGTTGATGTTAGTGAGCAGCCGGAATTTCGCTACGAGTCACGCCAGCGCCAGGCAAATAAGCGTTAATAGACGCGTCGCAGTCCACCATTTCATAGGCTGACGGGTCCGCAAAGAGCGCGCGCAGCAATGCATTCGTCATAGAATGACCAGCCCGCATACCCGTGTAACGGCCTAGAATCGGCGCTCCAGCAAGCGAAAGATCGCCGAGCGCATCGAGCATTTTGTGGCGTACTGCTTCGTCCGCATGGCGCAAACCACCCGGGCTCAAAACCTGATCGCCGTCAACAACAACCGCGTTTTCCAGCGTACCGCCCTTGGCCAAGCCATTGGCTAGCATCATTTCGACGTCCGAATTGCGGCAGAACGTGCGGCTGTCACAAAGCTCGCGGACAAAGGTGCCGTTCGCCATGTTCAAAGATTTGCTCTGACTGCCAATCGCCGCATCTTCAAATTCAATCGCAAAATCGATCGACAGATTGCGTGCAGGCTCAAGACGCGCCCACCCCAGATCGGTGCGCACTTCAACGGTTTTCAATACGCGCAGCGCCCAACCACCATTGCTTTGTTTCTGAACGCCTTTTGCAAGAATACCGCGCACGAATTCGGCAGAGCTACCGTCCATGATAGGCACTTCAGGCCCATCAACGTCGATCATCGCATTCGTAATGCCACACCCGGCCAAAGCCGCCATGATGTGCTCAATCGTGGATACGACAACGCCATCTGCATTTTCGATTTTTGTGCAAAGAGGTGTCGGGTTGACCGCATCCCAGCGTGCTGGAACCAAGGCGTCTTGGCCAATCACATCTGTGCGGCGAAACCAGATACCATGATTACGGGCGGCAGCATGCACAGTCATCGTTACAGGCAAGCCAGAGTGGAGCCCCACACCGGTGAACACTGCTGATGATTTCAAAGTCGTTTGCACTATGCGTTCCAGATCAAATGAGTACTCGCAAGAATCCCTACGAGGAAGTTAGCGTTTTGGTAACCTTCGCGTGCTTCTCTCTCAACACAATCTTTGCAACGTTCTGAAACATCGACATTCTAGCGATAAGCGGAATTTCGCCTAATCTTACTTGACGATCCGGCAAGTCCTTATGATCAAACGCAAAAGGGAGCATCGAATGATGCTCCCTTTCTTGTAACAACCCAAGTTGAATTGGGAAACTTAGTTCGCTTGACGACGCAGGAACGCTGGAATTTCGATGCGCTCTTGCTCTGGATCGCTCTCAGCAACAGGGTGCGGCGCTGGCGCTGCGTGACCTGTTTGAACCTGTGGTTGCTGACGTGCAGCTGGTGCTTCGGTGCCTTCTGCGCCCTGACCCGTCATACGGTTGATCAAGGAATTGATACCAAAGCGAGGACGTTCCACTTCAGCGGCAGGCGCTTGTGGCGCTGCTGGCTGTTGTTGGTATGTGTCTTGCTCAGGTGCACGCTGAACAGCAGCTTGCAAACGGGCCATCGCTTCTGGCGAAGGTGATCCAAGTGCAGGCGCTTTCGGCGCGACATAGGCCGCTTGCTCAGGCTCTGCTGCAGCTTGTGGCTCATACGCAGGCGGCTGGTATGCAGGTGGCGGCAAATCATCCGCTTGCTGCGCACGGGCCGCCTGTTGCTGACCACGGTCCGCAATGAAGCTTGGAAGCTCAGGCTGGAAGCTGTTTTCTTCCGCTTCATATGTCTCTTCAACAGGTGCCGCTGCGCGTGGCGCTTCACGTTCTTGGAACAAGGAAGGCTCAGGCGTTTCAGCTGCTGGCTGCTGCATCGTTGCGACTGGCGCAACTGTAACAGGGGCCGCTTCTTGCTGTGGCTCTTCTTGCTTCAATGGCTGGGCCAAAGAACGGCGTGGCACTGGAACTTCGTTCGTAGCTGCAACCGCATCGATGCCTGTTGCAACAACAGAAACGCGCATCCCGCCATCTGGAACGGTGTCGAGTGTGGACCCCACGATGATGTTCGCGTCTGGATCGACTTCTTCGCGAATGCGGTTCGCCGCTTCGTCCAGTTCGAACAATGTAAGGTCTTCGCCGCCTGTGATGTTGATAAGAACACCCTTCGCGCCGCGCAGTGAAATCTCGTCGAGCAATGGGTTCGCGATGGCTTTTTCCGCCGCTTGGATCGCACGATCTTCGCCGGTTGCTTCGCCTGTACCCATCATCGCCTTGCCCATTTCGTCCATTACGGCACGAACATCAGCAAAGTCGAGGTTGATCAGGCCTGGGCGAACCATCAAGTCCGTCACACCCTTAACACCTTGATAAAGCACATCATCTGCAAGAGAGAAGGCTTCGGTGAATGTTGTCTTTTCATTCGCCAAACGGAACAGGTTCTGGTTTGGAATGATGATCAGCGTGTCCACAACCTTCTGAAGGGCATCAACGCCTTCTTCCGCTTGCTTCATGCGTTTGCCGCCCTCGAACTGGAACGGCTTCGTCACGACACCAACAGTCAGAACACCAAGTTCACGTGCAGCTTGCGCGATGATCGGAGCAGCGCCTGTACCAGTGCCGCCGCCCATGCCCGCAGTGATGAAGCACATGTGCGCCCCTGCGAGGTGATCAACAATTTGTTCAATGCTTTCTTCCGCAGCAGCAGCGCCAACAGTGGCACGCGCGCCTGCGCCCAAGCCTTCGGTGACTTTCACACCAAGCTGTACGCGGCTTTGCGACATGGATTGTTGAAGCGCTTGTGCGTCTGTGTTCGCGACAACGAAATCGACACCATCAAGCT
>NZ_JBDWVM010000348.1:0-9103 GCF_039984035.1 Planktotalea sp.
GAAAATGGCGCAAGCGTCGCGCTACTGATTGTATATGTCTCTAAGCCATAGATCGGATCAATATGATGACGGATCATGGTCTCTAGATTTGAATAAGCGCCACTATGCCCATAAGGCCCCGTCAGCGTCACATTGCGCAAGGAAGGCGTTCGAAACGCATAGGCATCACTCACGTTTCCTGTGACCCGAAACCGACCTTCATCACGTGCGTGGGATTCGAAACGCGCCGCTTTGCCCGGACCGATTTGCGGCACACCAACAGCATGATGTTGATGATCTGTTTGAAGCCAACCCGAGTGACAGCTTGCGCATCCTGCCTCTCCATAAAAAAGCTCAAGGCCCCGCTGCGCGTCTTGATCGAGCACCGCTTGTCCCATCATTGCAAGGTCAAACGCGGACTGATCTGCGCGCCATTCAAACACCATGAAATCTGCAATGACGTTCGCAATATCTGTAAATTGCGGGTCTTGGTCCGGCATGATGGCTTCGAACTGTTGCGCGTATTCTGGCACGGCTAAAACACGGGCCGCGATGATGTTCCACGCGCCACCCTCTTGGGTAATCAACCCCTTTCGCACCGCTTGGGAGACGTCATTCTCCGAATAATGGCCTGCCATTTCATCTGGCGATAGCACTGGGAACATCGCTTGCGCGGCGAGCGCAGAGTCAAATCCAAGCGTCATCTCAGCGCCCAAAGGTGTTCTAATCCCGTTGGACTGACTTGGGTCTACTTCAAGGCGACCATCGTGAAAAAAGACGGTGAATTCATCCGCACCCAAATTCCAAAGCGCAGGCGCGTTGCGCGGGATACGTTGCTCTGGACTATTCTGGGGATCGATCTTCCGTTCGGGGCCAAGGCCGATGCCACCTTCACCGATAGACAAGGATACACCGTCAGCGGTTCCAAACTTTGGGTGATGGCACGTCGCACAGGAGATGTTTTTGTTCCCCGACAAGATCGGATCATAAAACAGCAATTGTCCAAGCTGCACCCTCTCCATATTCGTTTCAGGAAAGATGGGTCGCGGCCCCAGATCAAAGCCGTCCGCAAGCGCTTCGTCGTCTTGCGCAACTGTAGCGCTGCCCAAAACGACCCAAAAGACAGAACAAAAGATATGTTTTCGATGCAATTTGAAGCCTGCTGCGCAAGAGTGATTTATGATCAATATTTGCCGCGAGTTTGGCATTTTTGATCCTGCTGGCATAGCAATTTCTTGGCGGAGATCTCAGCTTGGAACGAAAATCTCCCTGGGCCAAATCACTAAACCGCCCTACAGCCAGAGGGTCTCGTTAATTTCTAGCGCGGTGAACGAAAATTCTGAATTGAAGGAATAAATCGCACTTAGGGGTCACTTTACGTCATCAAAACGCCAGTCTGTCCCAAGGGACAAACCCGTATATCGTCACTAATAAGGTAAGTGGCGGACCGAGGAGGATTCGAACCCCCGACCCCCTGATTCGTAGTCAGGTACTCTATCCAGCTGAGCTATCGGTCCGTGAGGCGGTATCTAGAATAGGCATCAAACCGACGCAAGCGAAAAAGTGAGAATATTTCTACCTTTATGCAATTGCGACGTCACCCTTCGGTAAACGTATTTTAAAACAAGTACCTGTCTCGTCTGTACGCTCAAGCATAAGCGATCCCCCGTGACCACGGATGAGCTCTGCTGCAATCGCCAAGCCAAGCCCTGTGCCCCCTTTTCGAGCGCCTCCTTGAAAGGGGGTAAACAGATGTTCACGCGCTTTGGGCGGCAAACCCGGGCCAGTGTCTTGCACTGAAATCGTCCAATCTTCGTCGCCATCAACGGCCTTCATCGAAATTTCACCCGCCTTGCCTGTCGCAATAATGGCCTGACGTGCATTGCGCACGAGATTGGACAAAACACGGTACAGCTGTTCTGGGTCGGCGCGGATCGACAGGTTCGCGGGGATGTCTTCCGCAAAGCTTAGATCATGTTCTCCGACCGCGAGCCGCTCAGAGGCCATAACGTCCGACGCAATTTCCCCCAACATAAACCGCGTCAGCTTAGGCGCAGGTTCTTCTGCTTTGCCAAACGCTAATGTTGTTTCACAGAGATTAACCGCCCGCGTGATCGAATTTACAAGCTTGGGCGCCATACGCTGCACGGCGGGATCTTCGCTCATCTCAATGCGATCTGTGAAAAGTTGCGCCGAGGTCAGGATATTTCGCAAATCATGGCTCACCCGAGCAACCGCGCCGCCGAGCTGGGCCAATCGCTCTTTCTGTTTCAGGGCTTGCGTTAGCTCCATCTGCATGGATTGAAGCGCTTCTTCTGCCTCGCGAAGTTCCACAACGCCAGCAGTCGGTTCGATAATACGGCGGGCATCCTCAGGCGCGGCTGCGTAGCGCTGCATGTGGTCGACGACCCCGCGAATGGGGTGAACCAGCAACCTGCGCACTGCAAGAAACAAGAGTGCAGCGGTAAAGACAGAAATCACCGCCGACAGGATCAAAATCCGTACACCATAATCGATCATAGCGGAGCGCAAACCTTCGGTCGGCATTGTAACTTCGATCAAAAGCCCCGCTTCACGCACGGGTGCGCCGATAATTCGGATCACTTCCGCATTAGGATTTGCGAGCCGCCCAATTGCATCAGCGATCAGGCGCATAGCCGGTACGTCCCGCATGTCGAACGTGCGATCAATCGGGCGTGGCATCGGCGCTGCGAGAATAAGCTGGCGCACAGCGTTTCGACGTAGAACAACGTTGTAGACTTCGGCGTTGAGCAGCAGCTCTTCTTCCAAATCTGCGTCGATTTCACCCTCTGACAAGAGCGCAAGGGATGCGATTTGAGCGCGCTCTAAGCGGGCCATCAGGAAATCTTCACGAAACCGCGCCACGGACGGGAAAAATATCAGCATTTCTGCCAACATGACAAAGACCGTAGTCAGGATCAAAAAACGTCCCGAAAGCGTGTTTAACATGCGCAAGCCTGTTCCATTCATCGTGTTCCTGTAAGGATATCACACCCTTACAGGAATATTTCATCAAATCAAAGTTTTAGGTGTTAACCTATGGCAGCCAACGCTGAACGAGGCTGACTATTTTCTTAACGCGGTCGTTCTCAAACAAACGCGGAATGAAATAGGCACCAGCCGCGCGCTTATTGACCTCAAACACTGAAGGATAAGGCGCAACCATTGCGGAAATCTGGCTCATCTTCAGCTTGTTCGCGATTGCCAATGACCACATGCCGATCAATTCGCCCGCTTGCGGACCAGCAATGGACACACCGACGGGACGCCCTTTCACGACCATGACCTTGATCAGACCATAAGCTTTGCGTTCAGCAATCAGACGGTCATTGTGATGGATATCAAACCGAACCACTTCCACTTTGTCGCCATGCTCTTCTTTCGCTTGCGCTTCGGTCAGGCCAACCTGCGCCAACTCTGGATCAGTGTACGTCGCCCAAGGAATATGCTTGGTGCTTTGTTTTGCAGGCAAACCAAACAGAGCCGAGCGAATGATCACGCCCGCTTGGTATCCAGCCACATGCGTAAACTGCAAACCACCGGCAACGTCGCCAATCGCATAAACGCGTTTGTTCGTTGTTTTCAGGCTGTCATCGACAACAATGCCCGTACGGTGCGTTTCGATGCCTGCGGCCTCAAGGTTCAGCTTGTCCATATTCGCCTTGCGGCCAACAGCCATCAACAAATGCGAGCCTTTGAAAACACGGCCATCTTTGGCATGCACTTCGATTGCGCCAGCTTTGCCTTTGATTTCGCCCGCGAGCGCATCTTCTTCGATCACAAGACCTTCGGCGCGCAGCTTGTCCAAAACAATGGCAGCCATTTCTGGATCGTCTTTACCCAGCGCTTTGGCACCTTCGATAACGGTTACTTTGCTGCCCAAACGTAGATGCGCCTGCGCCATTTCCATACCGATTGGACCGCCGCCAATGATCAAAAGGTGCTCAGGTTGCTCGCGCAGCTCAAACAGCGTCTCGTTCGTTTCATACGGCACCGTCTCCAACCCAGGGATCGGCGGGACAAAGGGCGAAGACCCAGTCGAAATCACGATGCGTCGTGCTTTGATGCGTGTGTTACCTGCCTCGACTTCGGTCGGTGAAATAAAGCGACCATATTCTTGGATGACTTTAACGCCCAATCCTTCAAACCGCTCTGGGCTGTCCAATGGTGCGATTGTCGCAATCACATCCGCGACGTGATCTTTCGCAGCGCCGTAGTCCACGCTCGGTGTGATGTCCGCAACACCGTAGCCAGAAGCATGTGCCTGCCCGTAGGCAGCTTTGCCCGACGCGATCAGCGCTTTTGAAGGGACGCAGCCAAAGTTCAGGCAGTCGCCGCCCATCTTATGACCTTCCAGAAGAACGACGCTTGCGCCCATCTGTACCGCGCCGGCCGCAACTGAAAGTCCACCTGAACCGCCGCCGATTACGAGAATGTCTGTCTTAATCGTTTCCATGGATCAGATGTCCTTCTTACCAGTGAAGAGTTTAATAATTACAGGGAGCATCGCCAAAGCGGCCAAGCCAAGAATTGGGAAGATGATGTGTGGCTCAAAGATAATGCCCAAGTTTGGTGTTTCGCCTGCTTCGAAAACTTCAGCCAAGCCCGCGCCGACAGAGGTAAAAACCAACGTACCGGGGATGATTCCCATGAAGGTTGAAATAACGTAGCGGTGCAAAGGCACTTCAAGGAAGGCAGGGATCAAGTTCGCAATAAAGAAGGGCACAGCTGGAACGAGGCGAATGATAAAGAGCATCGACCATTGGTTTTCATCAATGCCATCTTTGATTTTCTTCACGGGACCTTCGCTCGCTTCGAGTTTCGCACCGAGTTTTTCGCCAAATCCGTAACGCGCAGCGAGGAAGATAAGCGTCGCGCCCATTGTCGCGCCGGTGACGTTGAAGATCGTGCCGAACGCTGTTCCAAAGAGGAAGCCACCGGTTAGTGTCGCAATGGTTGCACCGGGAAGAGAGAAGCCGACAATCGCTGTATAAATGGCCAAAAACCCAATGACAGCAATAAGATAGTTACTATCGCGAAAAGCAACCAACGCTTCGCGGTTGTCACGCAGCGCATCAAAGCTGAGGTAGTCTTTAAGGGTGAAGGCACCAATAACTGCAACCACGATGATCGCGAGCATTGGAAGGAATCTGGACAAGCCAGATTTGGTTTCAGAATTTGAGGCCATGCTTGCCATCTCTTTTTCTCTTTCGGTTAAAGGTCATTTCGTATCTGCAGGCAACATGCTGGTTTATGGCCCTTTGCGTAAGCCACCTCACGCGCGCTTGATCAACGGTGACAATTGCCGTGATCAAAGCTGGACATTCCTACAGAACTGAAACATTTAGAGCCCAGACCAAAGCCAAATGTTGCAGAGTTTCGTGACTCTAAGGTTTGACTTATCCCCACTGCCCCTCTATTGGACGGGCTTCTAGATACATTGGGCGCGCGAATCTGCGCAGCTGCCCTGCTTAAACGGAGACGGAGCGATGAAACGCACCTTTCAACCATCGAATCGCGTTCGCAAGAACCGCCATGGCTTTCGCGCACGTATGGCGACAAAAGCAGGTCGCAAGATCCTGAACGCACGCCGTGCTAAAGGCCGTAAAGAACTGAGCGCATAAGCGCCTTTCTTTTAGGTTAATGACATTGATACCGCCGAAGGCCTCTGATGCGCATGACGCTGACGGGAACACGCCTTCGGCGGTTTCTTTGCGTCTGAACGTTCTCAAGAAACGCAGTGATTTCCTGCGCGCCGCTCGTGCGCGTCGGCAAGGCACGTCGTCGATGATGGTTCAAATGCACAACCGCAATGATGACGATCCTGCAATGCGCGTTGGCTTTACCTGTTCCAAGAAAGTTGGCAACGCTGTTGCCCGCAACCGCGCCAAGCGCCGGATGCGTGAAGCTGCGCGCGCTGTTCTGCCCGAGTTCGGGCAAAAAGGCTGCGATTACGTGTTGATCGGCCGCTTTGAAGCCACAGCAAGCCGCCCCTTTGATCTGCTTGTCGGCGATCTGCGCTATGCTCTCAAAAAACTGCACGGTGCAAAATGAGCCCCCTCGCCCATATCGTCGCCCTACCTGTACGCTTTTATCGATTGGTGTTCTCGCCTTGGGTCGGCATGAACTGTCGCTATCACCCGACTTGCTCCGCCTATGCTATGGAAGCGCTGGAAAAACACGGTGCTGTCAAAGGCAGCTGGCTCGCCGCGCGCCGCATTGGCCGCTGCCATCCTTGGGGCAGCAGCGGCATAGACAATGTGCCTGATTAGGAAACGTTCAACGTAAAGTCCCGTCCAGGCCCTTTCAGACGCGTGCCACTCGAAAAGCCGTCCTTACCCGCCAAGGTAAGCGCCAAATCCTTGTAGAACGGCGCACTTTCAAACCACCACCGATGCGACAGAAATGAAATGTCTGGCAGGTTCGTTTCATCCCTTCGAAATTGCGCGGTGCAAGACACGTCGATGTGCGTTGAAAAAGCTGGACTTGGCAAACCTGCGCGACCGACACGTTTGCGCGTGCCGTTGATAAACTTGGACAGCTTCAAAACGTTATCATCGCCACTGTAATAGTTGGTAAAACGCTTACTGCGGTGACGCATGATTAATGCCCCCCAAGCACCGCGTTCCATGCTTGGTTGATGCACATCCGCCGAAGCAAAGACAACCTGATCAAGCGCCCAATTACCCGGCCCTTTTGAATCGCCCATGTCCTGCAACCCTTTCAAAACCGAATAGCCCCCCATGGAATGCGCGAGCAAATGCACCTTTGGGCGCTCAGGCAAAAACATCAACGGGATCGCCAGCTCAGAAATCAAATATTGCGCCGTCTGTTTCGCGCGACCCAGATCACCGTCATAATCAAGGGGATTACCGCTGCTTGGCCAATCAAACCCGATGACAGCACCCTTATAACCCTGCGCTTTCAAACCAGCTTTGATTTTGTCCAACCGACGTAAATTTCCCGCCTGCGTCGTGTTAAAGCCGTGCACGTAGATCAAGACTTCATTTGTGCTGGCTTCCTGCATGACAAATCTGAGCCAATCTTCACGTTTGTAAAAACCATCCCGCCATTTCGCGGGTGGCTCGGTGGCAGATTTAATCGATAGGTAGCGCGTCACGGAAGAAGGATTGTTTGTCAGAATATTCTTTGTCGCATTAAAACTGCGGCGCGTTGCAAATAGCATGTCGACCCTTTCAATAAATGTTAGAAATAATGGGTCCCGAGCCTAAGTAGCTTCTTCCAGAAAGATACCTTTTGCTCAGCGAAACGGCGGTTTTCACGCTATATTCACGCCTAATATGCGACTGCTTTGCTCAGAACCATGACACCGCAATGAGAACACTCACGACAAATCCCTTTTCAGGACGGAGCCAAACTGGCATATCGCGCAAATGCTAGATGATCACGACGACATTCACCCGCTCTTCTCTGGTGCGCCTTCGACCACCGAATTCAAGAAGCTCCGCAAACGCATCGTGCGCTATACGCGCGAGGCGATTGAACAATATGGGATGATCGAGCCCGGTACGAAATGGCTGGTTTGTCTGTCGGGCGGCAAGGATAGCTACACCTTGCTCGCCGTTCTGTATGAACTCAAATGGCGCGGCTTACTGCCCGTTGAATTGCTCGCCTGCAATCTCGATCAGGGCCAACCCGGATTTCCAGCGACTGTTCTGCCAGAATTTCTGGAAAAGATGGGCGTGCCCAACCGGATTGAATATCAGGACACCTATTCTATCGTCATGGACAAGATCCCAGCGGGCCGCACCTTTTGTGCGCTTTGCTCACGTCTGCGTCGCGGCAATCTTTACCGCATTGCTCGTGAAGAAGGATGCAGTGCAGTCGTGCTTGGCCATCACCGAGATGACATCTTGGAAACCTTCTTTATGAACCTGTTCCATGGTGGTCGCTTAGCCACCATGCCACCCAAGCTGCTGAACGAAGAGGGCGACCTTTTCGTCTACCGTCCCCTCGCCCATGTGGCCGAAGCCGATTGCGAGAAATTCGCAAGCGCTATGAATTACCCGATCATCCCCTGCGATCTCTGCGGATCACAGGACGGGCTGCAACGCCAGCAGGTCAAACAAATCCTTGATGGGTGGGAAAAGAACAGCCCCGGTCGCCGCCAGGTCATGTTCCGCGCGCTCACCAATGCGCGCCCATCCCATTTGCTCGATCCTAAGCTCTTTGATTTCGCCGGTTTGATGCGCGGGAATGCGCCGGAAGAAGGGCAATAAACACGACTGTTTGCGCAAATGCGGCAATGCGCTAGGATTGCACAAAACAACGCATCAAGCGCGAGCAGTAGTATGAGTATAGATAGACGACATTTCGCCCTCTCTTTAGGGGCATTGGGGTTAAGCGCCTGCGTCAGCAGCGGCTCCAGCCGAACATCCAGTTCCACCCCTTCAAGCCTTCCGCCCGATATGCTGCCCCAGCCGAATGCTGGCTATGATGCATGGGTTGCATCCTTCAAAAGCCGCGCGGGCAGTTACGGGCTCAGCGCAGCAACCGTCGCCGCAGGCTTTCGTGGTGCAGGCTTCCTGCCCGGCGTGATCAAGAGGGATCGCAATCAAACCGAATTCAAACGCAGCTTGGAAGATTACCTGTCCATCGCCGCCTCTGACAAACGCGTTGCCAACGGGCGCGCCGCCTTTGCCCGCCATCGCAACACCCTGAACGCGCTTGAGGCAAAATATGGCGTTGATGCCGAAATCATCTGCGCCATTTGGGGCCTTGAGAGCGGATATGGCGAGCGGATGGGCAACATCCCGATCATTTCCTCCACCTCAACTCTGGCCTTTGAGGGACGGCGCGGGGCCTTCTTTGAAAAGCAACTCGTCGCAGCGCTGAAGATCATTCAGAATGGCGATATCACTGCGGGCCGTATGGTCGGCAGTTGGGCAGGCGCGATGGGTCACACCCAGTTCATCCCCACCTCCTATGAAGGTTTCGCCGTCGATTTCACCGGCGATGGACGCCGCGATATTTGGTCCGCTGATCCCAGCGACGCGCTCGCCTCTACCGCTGCGTACTTGCAGCGCAACGGCTGGACACGCCGCGTGAAATGGGGCTCTGAATCCGCCTCTGGCACCTTGCA
>NZ_JBDWVM010000349.1:0-9054 GCF_039984035.1 Planktotalea sp.
CGAACAGCGTAATTTGCTTGTCGCCTTTGCGCCCTTGTGCCTGACCTGTGATCACTTTCCAAAGTTCCGTAATCGGGTGGCCCTGATTCAATTGCTGAATTTCCCCTTCAATCCAAGTTTGCTCGGGATATTCGACGAAAATGTCAGATCGCAGCAGGATATCGCGGTGCAATTCGGTCTTGCCCGGGCAATCGCCGCCGATTGCGTTGATGTGAACGCCTGAACCGACCATGTTGTCGGTCAAAATGGTGGCATTTTGCTTGTCTGCGGTACAGGTCGTAATGATCTCTGCGCCTTCCATGCAAGCTTCGCCCGTCTCGCAGGGGATGACATTCAATCCCTTGCCAGACAGGTTGTGTACGGCCTTAGCCGTGGCAGCGGGATCAGTGTCGTACAAGCGCACATTTTCAATGCCGCAGATCGCCTTGAATGCAAGGCATTGGAACTCGGATTGCGCACCGTTGCCGATCATCGCCATTGTCTTCGCACCTTTCGGTGCAAGGTGACGTGCCGCCATTGCAGACGTCGCCGCCGTGCGCAGCGCAGTCAGTAACGTCATTTCTGACAGCAGCTTGGGATATCCCGTATCGACATCCGCGAGCATACCAAAGGCGGTTACCGTTTGCAGACCTTCGCGTGTGTTCTTGGGGTGGCCGTTCACATATTTGAACCCGTACATTTCCCCATCGGATGTGGGCATGAGTTCGATAACGCCCACGTCAGAGTGGCTGGCAACGCGCGGAGTTTTGTCGAACAATTCCCATCGTTTGAAGTCAACTTCGATCTGATCGGCCAATTCACACAGAATGGTTTCAATGCCTTTATGATGAACAAGCCCCATCATATGCTCGACAGAGACAAAAGGGACAAATGCGAGGTTGGAAGGTAGCGGTGACATAGGACGTCCTCAATAACTGGATGTGAAACGGTCAAGCACGCGACGACCGAACAAGCTGGCGGTAAGATCGACCATCAAACGCGCTGTGCGTCCGCGATCATCAAGAAAAGGGTTGAGTTCCACCAAATCGAGCGACGTCAGCAACCCACTGTCATAAAGCATCTCCATAATGAGATGCGCTTCGCGGAACGTCGCGCCGCCGGGAACTGTCGTTCCAACCGCGGGCGCGATACTGGGTTCGATGAAATCGACGTCCAAACTGACATGGAGCAGACCATTGTTTTTTGCGACTTCCTCTAGAAACGGGGCCAAAAGTGAAACGACGCCGTTCTCATCAATTGCGCGCATGTCGTAGGCCAACGCGCCAGAGGCTTGCAGCAATTGCCGTTCTTGTTGATCAACGGAGCGAAGGCCAAGGAAGCATAGTTGCTTTGGATCAAGCGCTGCGGGCAGTGGCTTGCCCAACAAATCAGGAAATCCCGCAATGCCGCAAGCAAAGGACATGGGCATGCCGTGTATATTCCCGCTCGGCGAAGTTGCTGGCGTGTTGAAATCAGAATGGGCGTCAAGCCAAAGCACATATTGTGGGCGCCCGATCTCTACCGACGCCGCAACATGGCCTGTCACAGTTCCTAGGCTTAAGGCATGATCGCCGCCCATATAGATTGGAATGCTGTCTGACGTCGCAAGGTCAAATGCCCGTTTGTGCAAAGAGCGCGTCCAACCCGCAACCTCGGGCAGGAATTTTAGGTGCGTGTAATCTGATTGAATGTCGGTCACAGCGTTGGCGCGCGCGTCCCCGAGGTCTGTTACTTCATAATCCAGTGCGGACAGCTCTTCGACCAACCCTGCGGTGCGATAAGAGGCTGGCCCCATGACGCAGCCACGACGACCGGCCCCTTCTTCCATCGGGACACCAAGTAGATTGAGTTTTTTCATGCTGTTCCTCAGCCTAAGTTCTAATCAAGTCGTCGGGCCTTGTTTGAGATCAGCTAAAGCATCGATCGATCAAGTAAACACGGCGTTTGTCCCTTCATAGCATTGAGGGGTGAAATTTCGCATGCCCATCTTGTTCAGTTTGTGAACTCATATTGTGTAGATTGATAAGTATATGTTAGCAGTATGCTCATGCCAACGTTTGACCAACTCGATCGTGAACTCATCACAATTTTGCGCGAAGATGGTCGCGCGCCCGTGTCAAAGCTCTCTACTTTGCTTGGGGTTTCGCGTGCGACAGTACAAAACCGATTAGATCGGCTTTTGGACAGTGGCGCTGTTCTCGGATTTACCATTCGAGCGCTCGAAGATGTTGGGACAGATGGCGTCAAAGCGGTCATTATGATCGAAGTCGCGGGGCAATCTACGACCAAAACCATTCGTAGCTTGCGAGGCATTCCCGAACTTCGCCAATTGCACTCAACGAATGGTAAATGGGATCTTGTGGGGCACCTAACCGCCGAAACATTGGCAGATTTCGACCGTGTTTTGCGGGAGGTTCGCGATGTTGAGGGGATCGTGAACAGCGAAACGTCGATCTTACTAAGCTCTATCTAAACAGTTCTTTCCCAGCATGAAAATCGGCGCTTCTGAGCCGCACTTTGGATGGCTTTGTCCTTTCAACGGCGGTCGGCTCGCGGTATCGGTTGTCCATGACAAATGACCTTCGATTCATTCACCTGCGCACTCACACGGAATATTCCTTGTTGGAAGGCGCGATGCGGCTAAAGAAACTGCCAGACCTGTGCAAATCCTTGGATATGCCTGCAGTCGCGGTAACGGACACCAATAACCTCTTTGCCGCTTTGGAATTTTCAGTCAGCGCTGCTGGTAAAGGCATTCAGCCCATTGTCGGATGTCAGGTTGATCTTGCCTATCTCACGCCACAGCCGGGTGAGCGTGAAAAGCCACCTGCGCCAGTTGTTTTACTGGCGCAAACCGAGCAGGGCTATGAACATTTGATGAAGCTCAACAGCTGTCTTTATGTGGATAAGGGCGGTCAGCTTCCCCAAGTCACGATGGACGAACTTGAAGCGCTCAGCGCTGGTTTGATCTGTCTCTCTGGTGGACCAGAAGGTGCGATTGGGAAACTTTTGCAAGGCGGGCAACGCCCCGCGGCAGAAGCTTTGATGGATCGTCTTCACAGCGCATTCGGTGATCGCCTCTATGTCGAACTGCAACGCCATCCCGAGGATGGCGGTCTGCCCGAGGCGGAGCGTCTGACGGAGCGTGGCTTTGTCGAAATAGCTTATGCCAAGAACATCCCGCTTGTCGCGACCAATGATGCCTATTTCCCGAAATCCAGCATGTATGAGGCGCATGACGCCCTGATCTGTATTTCCGAAGGCGCTTATGTGGATCAGCAAGACCCGCGTCGAAAGCTGACTGCCCAGCACTATTTTAAATCGCAGCAAGAGATGGTGACGCTTTTCGCGGACCTGCCTGAAGCGATTGAAAACACGATTGAGATAGCGAAGCGCTGCGCCTTTCAAACCTATCGCCGTGATCCGATCTTGCCGAAGTTTGCTGACGATGAGGTCGCCGAATTGCGCCGCATTGCGAATGAGGGTTTGCAAAAGCGCCTTGCCGTGATCCCCCACGCGGTGACAGTGGAAGAATACCAAGAACGGCTCGATTTCGAGCTTGGCATTATTGAGGGCATGGGCTTTCCTGGCTACTTCCTCATCGTTGCGGACTTCATCCAATGGGCCAAGGACAACAACATTCCCGTTGGCCCTGGTCGTGGCTCCGGTGCGGGCTCGCTCGTGGCCTATGCTTTGACGGTCACCGACCTTGATCCACTGCGGTATTCGCTGCTGTTTGAGCGGTTCTTGAACCCCGAACGTGTCTCCATGCCGGATTTCGATATCGATTTCTGCATGGATCGCCGTGAAGAGGTGATTCAATACGTTCAAGAGAAATATGGCCGCGATAAGGTGGGGCAGATCATCACCTTTGGTGCCCTGCTCTCCAAAGCCGCGGTGCGCGATATTGGCCGTGTTCTGCAGATGCCGTATGGGCAGGTCGATCGTCTGTCCAAGATGATCCCTGTCGAAGGCGTCAAACCGGTCTCCATCGAAAAGGCCCTCGCGGACGAGCCGCGCCTACGCGAAGAGGCGCGCAATGAAGAGGTGGTTCAACGTCTGCTCGACTACGGTCAGCAGGTCGAAGGCTTGCTTAGAAACGCATCGACCCATGCCGCTGGTGTTGTGATCGGGGACCGCCCGCTTGATGCGCTTGTGCCGCTCTATCAAGATCCGCGCTCTGACATGCCTGCGACCCAGTTCAACATGAAATGGGTGGAACAGGCGGGCCTCGTAAAATTTGACTTCTTGGGTCTGAAAACCCTGACCGTCATTCAAAACGCGATGGAGCAGATCAGCGCGGGTGGTCGTCATTTGCATATCGCCGCTGATGGTCGTGAACTCTACACGCCGCCCGAAGGCGCGGTCGATGATATCGGTGCAATCCCGCTGGATGATGAGGCGAGCTATAAGCTCTACGCCTCCGCCAAAACCGTCGCGGTGTTTCAGGTGGAAAGCTCGGGCATGATGGATGCTCTGAAGCGGATGAAACCCACTTGTATCGAAGATATCGTTGCCCTCGTGGCGCTTTATCGTCCGGGTCCGATGGAGAACATTCCGACCTATTGCGAGGTTAAAAACGGACTTAAAGAACGCGAATCCGTGCATCCGCTGATCGACTACATCCTTGAGGAAACCCAAGGCATCATTGTTTACCAAGAACAGGTTATGCAGATTGCCCAAGTCATGGCGGGTTACTCGCTCGGCGGCGCTGACCTCTTACGCCGCGCGATGGGTAAGAAGATCGCCGAGGAGATGGCGAAGGAGCGGCCTAAGTTCGAAAAAGGTGCCAAGGAGAATGGCGTGCCTGCCAAGAAAGCCTCTGAGGTTTTCGATCTCCTTGAAAAATTCGCCAACTACGGTTTCAACAAATCCCACGCGGCGGCCTATGCGGTTGTGAGCTATCAAACCGCATGGCTGAAAGCGAACCATCCAGTGGAGTTCATGGCTGGTGTCATGAACTGCGATATCCATCTTACAGACAAGCTCGCAACCTATTTTGAAGAGGTCAAAAAGGGTCTGGATCTGCCTTGGGTGCCGCCTTGCGTGAACCGCTCTGATGCGACGTTTAAGGTGGTTGATGGCGCGCTCGTCTATGCGATGGGGGCTTTGAAGAACGTCGGTGTCGAGGCGATGAAATTGGTCGTTGAGGGACGTAAAATTGAGGGGCAAGAGAAGCCATTTGCAACGCTGTTTGATCTGGCGCGCCGCGTTGATCTGAAACGCGTTGGGAAGCGTCCGCTTGAAATGCTCGCGCGCTCTGGGGCTTTTGATCAGCTTGATCCAAACCGTCGCCGCGTTTTCGATAGCCTTGATGGATTAGTTAGCTATTCTAGTGCGATCTTTGAGCAGAAGAACTCCAATCAGGTCTCGCTCTTTGGCGAAGCCGGCGATGATTTGCCGGAGCCGCGCCTATCGCCAACGAACGATTGGATGCCTGCCGAACGTCTCAATGAAGAGTTCCGCGCAGTCGGGTTTTACATGTCGGGCCATCCGCTCGACGATTACATGGCACCGCTCAAACGCAAGGGCGTTATGACGCTCGATGATGTCACAGCCAAGGCTGAGGGCGGCGCTTTGGTTGCCAAATTGGCGGGTGTTGTTGCGGGCCGCCAAGAACGTAAATCTGCGCGCGGCAATCGTTTTGCATTTGCCCAACTCAGTGACACAACGGGCGCTTATGAAGTTACGCTCTTCTCAGACACGCTCGAAAAATGTCGTGATTATTTGGAAACAGGATCGAAGGTCGTCGTAACAGTTGAGGCGACCATGGAAAGCGACCAGCTCAAGCTGCTCGGTCGCTCCGTCGCACCGATTGATGTTGCGGTTGCCGATGCAGGCCAAACCGCTTTGCGCATTTTCGTCGAAGATAAGATCGCTTTGCCGAACATTGCCTCCGTCCTTGACCGTGCCCAAGAAACGGTAAAGCAAGGCGCGCGTGGTCCTGTGATGCTTTGCTTGATGGACAGTGGCCTACCAGGTGAGGTTGAGGTCGATCTGGGGCGCGAATTTCCAGTGAACCCGCAAATCAAAGGTGCACTCAAAAGCCTCGATGGCGTCATGCAGGTCGAAGAAGTTTAGATGCCTTCGGCGAGGATATTTTAAAAAGGTGAAACCTATTGTGGCGATCTCGCGCGCGCAGTTTCAGCGAGTTCTGTCAGACCGGTTTTTTCATAGACCTCTGCCAGCATACGATTGAGCGGCACACCGTCGGGGTCATAGGTGCGTCGCATTTCCAGCACTTGCTGCGCTTGGGCTAGGCGTTCGGTCTTCATCAACGCATCCAGATGAACTTGTTCAAATAGATCGCGCTGGGCGTGGCTACCGCCGATTTCCGCCATACGCGGGAGAGCCGCGCCGAGTTCCTTTACCGTCGTTTCAAAATCGCCACGTGTGTATGCGAGCAGACCCTCACAGGCAGGAAGCGCCACGTTTTGCCAAACGTCTTGTTCAAAGCTTGGCGCGCTGGCTTTTTGTTTGATCGCGCTGATCAACGTGTCGGCCATTGGATCGTTTGAACGCCCAAGCGCATAGAGATACTGCATGGTGAGGAACGGCAAAGTCGTATCCGCGCCGCGCTGGGCGATGTGATCAGCCACGTCTTGCCAGCGATCACCAACATCGATGCCCGCCAACTCCATCCGCGCGAGCAAAGAAGCGGCACCGATCTGGTCCTGCGCAAAGTTCTTCTCAAGGCCCCAAACATGCGTGTCATAGGCTGCGCGCACCTCGTCGTGCTGGCCCATAGAAATGTAAAACAGCGCCAAGTGCCACCAGTTGTGGCTGTACATAAAGCTGTTCAATCCCTCCCAACGTGGCGCCATTTCTTCCATAAAGGCGGCGCCTTCGACGATACGTCCTTGGGTCAGCATCACATGGGCAATCGCGTGATGCGCCCAAGCATCATTTGGCAAGATCTCAATCGCTTTTCTCGCAGAAACCTCAGCCTGTTCAAGCTGATGACACTGCTCATACCCAAACGCGATCATACCGTGGACATAGGGTTCGTCTTGCGCGTCTGGGATTGCCTTCAGGCCTGCACGCAGCATCGCGGGCGCATCGCCTGTGTTGAAATAAAGATACTGCGCCAATTTGATGATCACTAGATCACAGGGGTAAAGGTCGGCGTGTTGCTCGCATAGCTGCATCGTGGAGGGCACATCGCCAGAAGCCCAAGTTGCGGCGATTTGAACGACCGAAATTTCACGCGCAACAGTGGTATCCGCAGATTCCGCACGGCTTATGAATGGGGCCGCTTTTTCGGCTGCCACAGGTGCTTCAAGAAACATCCACAACATACCGGCGTAGGCATTAGCGAGCGCGCAATTAGGGTCGGCTTCTGCGCCAGCCAAAATGTTTGCAGCCTTGGGCCTGTAAGACAAAAAGCCATCGATAAAATCATCAATGGCCTGCGCCGTTTCTGCGTTGCATGGGCTTGTGGCGTTGCCAAATCGATCTTGGGTCATTTCGAATGCTCCTTCAGAAAAGGAATGAGATGGGACAAAACGCTCTCGGCGGCATCCCAATGGAGTGAATGACCCGCATTCGGCACAGTTTCGATGCGTGCGCTTTTCACGTTCGACAACAGCTCAAATGCGGCGTCATGTGGGACGATCAAATCGTTTTGCGCCAGCAGTGCGAGGGTTGGTGTGGTGTGATCGTTGCCAAACGGGTTCGGGCGATACTGTTTGAGCGCGTTCAACTGATGTTGCATCGCCTCGAGGGATTGGGCGTGGGCATAGTTCAAACTCGCGGCGATTGCCCCTTCGATTTGCTCAGGTACATCAAAGAAGCTGTGATGAAAGAGCCATGGGAACAGGCTACGCAGCCAGAGGTCCTCTGGACCCGTTGCGCGGATATCGCAGAAGCTTTGGAAGAGATGCCAAGAACGGCTTAAATTCATCGGAGCGCTACATAATAGCCCTAATGAGGATATACGATCAGGCGCGAGAAGCGTTAATTCCGACGCGATATATCCCCCCATAGAATGCCCCACAACATGCGCTTTTGCGACGTTGAGATGGTCCATCAAGGCTAAGACGTCCGCTGCGTTCTGTTGGGGTGAGGTTGACGCGAGCGCAGGTGTCGTCCGTCCGGTTGACCGGTTGTCAGGACGAATGACGGTAAAGTGCTCGCTCAGCGTGGGAACGAGAATACCCCAACTGGCACTGTCGCTGAGCATACCAGCAGTCAAGATCAAAGGTGGCCCCGATCCGTCGATTTCATAGTGGTAGTTGATATCTGGCAGCTTCAAAAAAGGCATAGTTTAGCTTTCATTCTTGGAGCGCCAAGTGGGCAATAAATCATTGGGTGACGCGCTGGCTTCGTACACGGCGCGGGCGATTGCGCGCGCGACGCAAAGCGAGGCCGCGTGCCCAATCATCGCGAGTTCCAGATCGGGTGCAACCAGCTCTTTCGAACCTGTTGTGGTTGCGAAAATCAGATCGCCATCCATTGGGGTGTGGGCTGGCACGCACGCGCGCGCGATCCCGTCATGCGCAGCTGTGGCAAGGCGCTGGCACTGCGCCTTGTTCAGGTTTGCATCGGTCGCGACGATCCCAATCGTAGTATTCGCTTGCTGCATCATGGCGGTTATTTTGTCTGACTTGAGATCGCGCCCTAGCCCTGCACGCATGTCAGGACCAGACCCGCCAAATTCATCATCAATTTCGAATGGCGCGGCCCAGAAATGGCGCTCGCCAGGCGTGGTGACAGACCCAATTGGGTTGGCAATCATCAAGGCGCCCACAGTGACGCCGCTATCCAATGTAAGTGAGGCTGATCCGGTCCCTCCCATCAATGTCGCGCTCATTGCACCTGTGCCCGCACCAACGGAGCCAAGTTCGAAATCTGATCCTACATTCCCCAGCGCCGCTTGCCCGAGAGCGGGATAGGGTGACGTGGTCCAGTCCTTTTCGCCGCCGTTGATGAGGTCGAAAATGATGGCAGCAGGCACAATCGGAACACGCGCGGTATGCACCTGAAATCCGCGTCCCATGTCGCGCAAGCCTTGCATCACCCCGCTGGCCGCATCAAGGCCAAAGGCCGAGCCTCCCGAAAGAACAAAAGCGTCGA